>OMSA01000033.1:0-13752 GCA_900313645.1 uncultured Methanobrevibacter sp. | reverse complement strand
TCCTGATCAACAATGTGTCCGAATAGTATGGTGCTTATTTTCTCTTTTTTAACGACACCATCCATTTCAATAATGGAAAATCCTAAATCCTCGAATCTCTGAATCAACCTCAGTAAATCTTCTTGTTCGCCCTCTACGGTTAGTTGAACCGGAACATTCCCATTCTCATTTTTATAGTCCCTTTTATGAATGACAGTTACCAAGTTTACGCCGACACCACTAATTGGCTCTAAAGCTTTTACTAACTGTCCAGGAACATCTAAAAGTTCTAGAACTAAGTCCATTCTCATAAAAATCACTCTTAATTTGTCCAATCAGCTCTTTTAACAATGAGATTCCCATCTTTATCTATATTGGCATTTCTCAATATTTTTTCAGGATTTTTTTCGTGAGCTTTATCTTCACGTGTTAAATTTAAATTATCTGTAATGTACCAGGTTTCGTCTGAATCTGGAATGTCTTCCAATATTTTTGAAAACTTTTCTATAATGTCTTCTGCATCTTTTTCGATTGTCATAAATATAAACTCCTACTAATTAATAATATAATTATTATGTTTTTTAATATTAATAAAGTTAAAGAAAAAACGCTTATCTGAAAAACTTTTTAAAAAAGTATACAATAGATTTTTTCATCAAGATATGTAGTTAAAAAAAGTATCGAATAGAATTTAAAAAAATGGAAAAAAATTAGTATTTTCTTTTTCTTAAAGTCAAAGTTCCTAAAATTAAGGATAATAAGAATAAGAATATTGGATTTGCAGTAGGATGAGCTTGCAATACTGTTTTTGGAGAATCTGTGTGATTATCATCAGTGTTATTATCAGTATTATTATTGTCAGGGTTGTCTGGAGTGACATGGATTGAACCTGTGCCGTTTGCAGGACAGTAGTAATCATCTCCATCAAAGCTTACAGCCACTTTATAATCACCTTTATAGTCTTTAGGAATCATCCAATCTACATTTCCTTTACCATTAGTGATCTTAACTACTTTTTTAGTACCGTCAGGTAATTTTACAGTTACATAACCATTAAATACAGAACCGTCTTCCGGAACAACCTGAATTGGAATGGAAACTCTTTCACCAGGTTTTCCATTGACATCGCCTACGATTATGTCAACAGGAACTTTATTTACTGTAGCATTGGCCTCAGCCTGTGAAGGCAAGTATTTTTCATCACCGCCAAATTCAACTGAATAGGTATAGTTTCCAGGAGCAAAACCTTTAGGAATTGTCCAGCTAGTATTTCCAGTACCGTTGACGATTTCAACTGTTACTTCAGTTCCGTCCGGCAATTTTACAGTTACATTATCGTTAAATATAGAACCGTCATCAGGAACGACATTAATTATAATAGGAACGGTTTCACCAGGTTTTCCTTCTATATCTGCAACAATTATGTCAACAGGGACTTTAAGCACATTAATATTGCCTGTAGCCTGTGAAGGCAGATATTTATAATCCCCATCATATTTAACTGAATAGGAATAATTACCAGGCATATAATCTTCAGGAATTGTCCAGCTAGTATTTCCGGTACCGTTGACTATTTCTACGGTCTTATTAGTGCCGTCAGGCAATGTGATAACAACAGTTCCATTGAACGGGATTCCTGCATCATCGCTGACATTAATTGGAATATCAATTTCATCGCCAGCGTGTGCTGTGATATTTGTAAGAGTGATATTAGTCGGAATCTCTTCAGCAGTGACATTGACAGTATCATTGACTGTTTCACTGATTGGGCTTTCGACTGTTGCTGTGTTATTGAATGTACCTGCTTTTGTGACTTTAACAAGTAAACTTACATAGGTTGATTGTGATTTGGCTAATGAAGGAATAACCCATACAACTTTATGATCGTCACGGTAGGAAACGTAAGTTCCGTTTCTTACTTCAATAATTTCAAATGCCCCATCCAATATGTCAGTGACGTTTATGTCAGTGGCAACAGACGGGCCGTCATTGGTTACATTTATAATGAATTCAATTAAATCATCCACATATGCAGTTCCGGTAACATTATGGGTTTTATCCACTGTTAGATTGCAATACGGATGTACTGTAGTTTCATTTGATGAATTTGCTTGTCTTAGTGAAGTTTCATTTGATGAGAGGAAAACAGTATTGTTGAATTTTCCGTCTTTTGTCGCATTAAATGTTAAGACAAGAGCAATATTTGAATTGCCTTCAAGAATTCCATTGTTTCCAATGTATCTGAAAGTTATGTTATTTCCATCACGACTTATAATCTCCCAATCATCAGAATAGTCAATTAAGACAAATCCATCAGGAACGCATTCGATTATTTTAATATCGGATAGATTTTTAGGTCCAAGATTTGCAATTGGAATGGTGTAAGTAACGTTTTCTTCAACAAGCACTTCAACATCATCTGTAGTTTTATTAACCTGCAAGTCATATACTGTGAAATCAGCAGTGCTTTTAATTCCAGTGTAGTAATCATCAGAAATGTGCTCTGCTACAATTGTATATTCTCCAGGAGCAAGATCTTTCAAGACTTTAGTGATATTTCCGTATACATCGGTTAACAGCCCTGTTTCATTGATAATGACATCATCAGGATTGTCTTTTGAAGTTACTAAAATATTTATCAATTGTGAATCTTCACGTGTGTCCTGCCAGATTTCCGCATTTTCGCTTGCTCCATCTTCAGGATTGATATAACCAACAGGAGTGGTTTTATTAGAGTGATTTCCGTTAATGAATGCTTCATAAGTGACATTGCTTACAAACACGTTGGTGTTTGACCCATTATTGTAAATTGCATTTGCGATATTGTCGCAACCTTCAAAAGTGATATTTGCTGTTACATCGATTGGATAATATGATTCTGATGGCACATCTATAACTAAACTGGAAGAAGGTGCTCTGTTTTTGCCGAACTCAGTGTCGGATATGTAAAGCTTACCATCATCCATGTATATTGCTGAACCATGCTCCTGTGCAACATTCTTATCAAAGTAACTATTTGAAATATTTACATTACCGTTACCGTATATTGCACCACCATTGGTTGCATTATTGGAAGTGAAGTTGGAATCTTTAATGGTTGCACCGGTACCTATATAAAGTGCACCACCTGAAGATTCCGGATTGAGTAATCTGTTATTATCAAAAGTTGAATTGGTAATTGTCATTGATTCTGTTGTATATATTGCAGCTCCGCTACCTGGATTATTGCTATTACCTGCAGTATTTGAAGTGAAAGTGGAATCTTTAACAGTGACGCTTCCAGCTATAATCGCACCACCATTACCTGAAGCGTGATTATCAATAAAAGTACAGTTTGAAACCATTTTAAGAACGCCTTCAGCTCTGGCGTTAATAGCTGCTCCAGTTCCTTTGACAGGGTCAGTGGTAGTTACATTATTTCCTTCAAAATGACAGTTGTAAAATTCGGAATCTTTACCTGCACTAGCTGCTCCACCCCATTCTACAGCGGTGTTATTAATAAATTTGGAGTCATAAACTTTATATCCTAAATCAACTTCGCTTGATCTGATTGCACCACCGCATCCGGAAGCGGTATTATTTACAAAAGTGGAATTATGTATCTCAAGACCTTCTGCTGAAACTAGAATTGCTCCACCATCCTTAGCTTTACCGTTTACAAATGTGATGTTATCCAGTGTAACTCCATCAGCAGTAATTGTGAAAATTCTGTATTTGTCTTGACCGCTGATGTAGTTCCCATTTCCTTTGATGGTCATGCTTTTGTTTATAATTACACCATTAGGGAATGAAGTTCCATCTACGATTTTTGTATATTGGTAGTAATGTGGCAATTCTAGGGTTCCGCCTTCAGGGGTATTGTCGATGAGTTCCTGTAGTCTGGTGTAGGTATAATCATCATCAATGATTTTTATATCTTTGCTAGGGGCATCAATTATAATCTTGTTGGTGCCATCGGTAACTACATTGTCATCATTTTTAATGCTTAAAGTGTAAACCCCTTCCTCGGAAAAGGATACAGTTCCTTGATAATTCATATTTTCGACAGTGATTTCATCACCTATTTCATCACCGTCTGCAGTTAGTTTAATAGTGAAAGGATGATTGTTAACACCGATATCAAATCTGCCGGAAACCGGAATATCCATATCGGTAACTCCTTCTTCTTCGACATTCAAAGTAGGAGCAAATGTTTTAAATGTTGTTGTTGATATGCTTTGAGATCCACCGTTATTGTAAATGTTAAAGTAATTTGGAGCACCTTGATTGTCTTCAAATAATGATCCTTCAACAGTGAGACTTTTTGAATGATATACTGCTCCTGCCCTATTTTGTGAAGGTGCCTGATTGTTAGTGAAGTTTGAGTTTTGAATTTTTGCATTATTTTCTGTAGCAATTGCACTTCCATGACCATTTTTATTAATCAACTTATTATCATCAAATCTGGAATCTGAAACTGTCAATGAGAGTCCATTTTTGTTCATTATATAAACTGCTCCACCGCTACCTATAACGCTTTCAGTTCCAACGGAATTTGAAGTGAAATTGGAATTTTTTATATTCGCACCGCCGCAGACAACTGCGCCTCCTTTTTGACTGGCGAAATTATCTTCAAAACTGCAATCAGAAATAGTGACGAAACCTTCACTTCTGACATTAAGGGCACCACCAGTTCCTCTATTGTTGGCAGTGGAGGTTACATTATTTCCCTTAAAAGTACAATTATGAACTTCAGAATTAGTTCCTATACTAATTCCACCGGCATACTCATTAGCAACATTATCAATAAATTGAGAATTATAAATTTTAATGGAATATGTGCTTGCATCAGCCCTGATAGCTCCACCACTTGCGGTAGCTACATTGTCAATAAATTTGGAATTATTAATTTGAATACCTGATTTACTGTACAGAATTGCTCCACCATTATCACTTTTACCATTTTTAAATGTGATGTTATTAAGCAGTATTTTGGAATCTTGAAGATTGAATATTCTTCCATTTTGCCCTGCATCTAATGTATGACCATTACCGTTAATGGTTATTGGACCGGTAATCTCAATACCACCAACTAATGAGTCATCTACACCAGGTGTAAATGTGTACTCTTTATCCAACTCCAAAGGGGTTCCTGAAGCAATATGTTCATCTATCTTAATTTTCAAATCCTGAAATGTGTTTCCAGACCCATCAGCACTTAAAACTGATTCATCACTATAGCCCAGGCTAGAATAATCGCCACTACCTAACAAATTATTATCAATTTGATTATTATAGTTTAAATTATCGTCCGTTGCATTCAAATCAGTCGCTGAATCATCATGAGCCGAAACAACAGGGATGATAAATAAAAAACATAATAATAAACATATCATTAACTTTTTATTAATCATTTATAATCCTCAGTTATGCTATTATTTATGTCTTTATTCTATATTTAAACTTATTCTTTAAATAAAAAGAATTTTAAAAAAAATAAAATATAAACACAAATGAAAAAAAGAAAAAGAGCTCAAAGCAAGAGATAATACATATTTCCTAGTAACAAAATATATACATCTGTCAAAATCAATATACATTACTGAAACTCTAATAATCACAATTTAACTACTATTAAGAGATTTACACAAAATATCCTCACTCAAGACATTTCAATAAAATTATAAAAATTCGGACAGGTCAGTATCCTTAATAATCTTCTTTCTAAGTAGCTTATCGATTCCGGTTCCATATTGAGCAGCCTTTTTAGGTCTGTAGGCTATCTCATAGTCAAGGCCCTCTTCAAAAGCCAATTTTCTCAAAATGCTTTTATTGTCCTGAATGTTTAAAGCCAATTCAACAAGATTTTCATCCAAAAACGGCAATCTCAATTCAACTGAGTTAAGCATTGCACATGCTCCGTCCCTTTCAAGGTTTACATGATACATGTTTGCAATGTCAGTTCGGATATCATAATTTAGGGTATCATTTACGAAACTTTCCAAGTATCGTTTATATCCTCCAAACAGCTCATCGGCACCCTGGCCTGATATGGCTACTTTTATTCCGTCTTGAGCGACCATTTTTGTTGCAAAGTATGCTGTCAGCCCAACACCGACTTTCATCAGGTTATCGTCGCCAATGGCTTTTACAACTTCCGGCAAGGCTTCCCTTATCATGTCTTCTGTGATTTCGCAAATCTCCAAATCAAGATTCAGGAATTTGGCGGCATATTTTGCAGCTTGTCAACACCCCCTGAAAATATTACACCGACCTCATATAATTCTTCAACTCTTTTGGATACACTTAATTTTAATAGCTTGTCTATTTTAGCTACATCGCCCTCAAAGATTTTTTCATAAATTGGTTGTGCCGGAGCTATATCCTGCCAGTTAAATAGGATATGTTCTGGTTTTAAGGTTTCAATTTCATCAAAACCGACTGCAGTTAAGGCCTGCCTGTCTGATGCAAAACCTTTAAGATCATCATTTGTAGAATAGAAAAGCGGTTTTACACCCAATGAGTCACGAACAATTGCTATATTCTCTCCATCCCATAGGGCAAATGCATAATCTCCTTCAATCAGTCTTTGAGCCATCTGTATTGCCTTAAGCAGGTCCCCCTTATTGTAAAAATCAATTAGATAAAGCAGCGCTTCGGCGTCAGATTTTATTTCAGCTTCAACACCAACTTTGCCCACAAGGTTTCTGATTGTTCTGAAATTATAAAGAACCCCGTCAAAAACCAGAACAAGTTTGTCATTTGAAACAGGCTGAGGCAAGTCCTGACGCTCATTGGTATCATAAACGCAAAGCAGATTCTGTCCAAAAGCAATATCATATTCATTATCATCACTGAACTTATCCAAATCAATGTTTAGTTTAACATCACCCAGATAAATTTTTAGAGGTTTTTAACATTTTTACAATATCATTTCCCTTAAATTTGCCTTGAAGACCTACAATTGATGACATGTATTAATATTAAAATTTAATAATACTTAAAAGTTAATTAAAAAAAGAAAGAATGAAATATTCTATTTCATCCAGCGTTTAAGTTTAGGGAAAAATTCCTCAGACATCTTTCTTGCTTCCTCTTCGCTCATGCCAGTTGCTTCAGCAGTTTTTGGAACGCAAAAATCAATCATCTCTTCCATTGTACGATTGTCTGTAAATTCACCATCCTGATAACAGTACTTACAGTAATCTTGGCATTTAGATCCGTCCTTTTCAGTTCCAAAATCATCCTCACCCATAGGCATTGCACATGATTGGCAAAAGACCATTTCTTCAAAACTCATATAAACATTTTTAAAAATCATCCATAATATATTTTTTTAAATTAAAAAAAAAACATACCATTTAGATTTCATCACCGTATCTTCTATTGAAGATGTAATTGACAATCAGAGCACCGGCAATTCCAACGGCCGCACCAGCCAATACGTCCCCAGGATAATGCACACCCACATACATTCTGGAAAACGGAATTGTTATTGCAAAGATTACCAAAGCAGCATTAATCAATTTGTAGTGCTCTTTAGCCAGTTTCTTCATGTTCAATACATAGAATGTCACAAATGAAAATGTTGAGGTTGTGTGTCCTGACGGGAATGAAAGGGGATCGCCTTCAGTTATAAGCAAACGCACATTATCCAATGTTACAAAAGGCCTTGGTTCCTGAACCAAATGCTTTAAAACAGCTGTAACTATATCAGAACATAAAAACGCAATCAGTGCAAAAAATGTAATTCTTTTAAGGGTCTTTTTCTCTTTGAAGTGAGCATACACTATAACAATAATAAGCACAACAACTAATACCTTAAATCCGCCAAAATGTGTTACAATAGGCATTACAGCATCAAAAATCGGATTTTGAAAATTGTGATTGAAAAAATAAAATAAATCTACATTAATATTAGAGGACATCATAAATCTCCTTTTTATGGTTTAAGTGAATTCCAATATGCCCAATCGCCAAAATGATGACTGAAATTATCAAAAATACATTTTGACCGTATATTCCCAAAAGGAAAAATGCCAAAACAGGAAGTGTAGCTCCTGCAAGAGGTATTTTCAAAAAATCAGAGTACATATCACTCATTTTCCTATCGCTTCTGAAATATCTAAACCAATAAATCTCATATAAAATCATCACTATGACTGCAATAATCAAGGTTATAATCAGATTATTACTATAATTATTGAAAAACAAAGAAAAAACGATTACTAATATTTGACCTATTCTCTCAAAGGCTAAAAGTATCCTGTTTTCATTTTTAGCATATTTTTCATAATCCTCAGGCTTGTTAAAGCTCCAAATTATATTCGGAACCAACAGCATCACTAAAAATATCACTCCAACTATCATATAATCACTTAAAAGAATGGTACAATCGAATAAACTGCAATTAAAATTACCACTGTCAATATTACAATAGCTCCCAGAGGAACCTTTTTCCAGGCAAGTCCCGCAGCCACAACAGCCCCAATCAGGCCAATATACCACAGCTGATTGTCAACTGTCAAAACCCCCGGACATATAAGTGCAGCAAGTGCAGTATATGGAATGAGATTCAGGAATTTCTCTGCTTTAGGCGGAAAATTAAGCTTGTCAACAAACAAGGCAGGAATCAGCCTTGGAATAAATGTTACAACAGCACAGCCCAAAATGACAAGGTTAATATAATCCATCAGGCATCTCCCCCGAGAATATATTCATCGTCGACAATATACATTCCGACTGTCGCTCCAAGAAGTGTTGAAACAATTAAAGACCAATTTCCCAAAAACTGACCTAAAACTACATTTAAAATTGCAGTTATTAAAACCAGAATTGCAATCTGCTTATTTTCCTTAATGGCAGGAATTAAAATAGCTACAAACAATGCATACAGGGAAATGTTAAAACTGTTGGTAACAATAACCGGAAGCAAATCCAATAAGAATACTCCAATTGCCGCTCCCAGACACCAGCTTAGCCAGGAAGTTATTGAAATTCCGAGATATGTCCATATTGATGAATCCTCACTTAATGAAAACATTGCAAATGACTCGTCAACTGTCACATGAGCCGCAAGTATATTTAGTGGAGTGTTTGAATCGTCAATCTGGTTTAATACACATATGGACATTACAAAATATCTTAAGTTCACAACAAAATTTGTCAGTATTATTGCCATTGCCGCTGCACCTGATAAAACCATTGAAGCGGCAATAATCTGGCCTGCACCTGCATAAACGAGAAAAGACATTGATATTGTCTGCAAAGGTGTAAAACCTGCCTTTATAGCAATAGCTGCATATCCGATACCCATCGGAACATATCCGAAAGTAATTGGAATACCCTTTCTGCAGCCATCAACAAATCTTGCTTTTCTCGACAAAATATCTCTCCCCAAATTAAAATCATATTTATGTAAAAAATTCTTTATAAAATTTGTTAAAAAAAAGAAAAAGTTAAGCAATTTAACTTAATAAATTACTTATTTGGTCTGTTGTAATTAATCCTACAACTTTCATATCCTCATCAACGACAGGAAGACATGAAATATCAAATTTACGCATCATACGTGAAATATCCTCAATTGTATCATCCGCATGACAGTATTTGACTGTTTTTGTCATTATATCCTTCAGATTATCTGAATTAGTTGCAATTGATTTTGACAAATCCCAGCTTGTAACGATTCCAATTAACTTATAGTCATTAGTGACAACAGGAATGTGAGTTACATGCCTGTCCAGCATTAATCTGGCAGCTTCCGGAACATCAGCATCATCAGTGATTGTAACAATGTTTTCCATCATTAAATCTTCAACAAGATTCTCTGATAGGAATTTTGATAGGATATGGTTTAACTGTCCTTTTTCTATTAAAAATGCGTCATGACCATAATTTGATTTTATTTCAGAAAATGATGTTTCGATATTGTTCGCATTAAGCGCTGTTACAATTTCGGTACTCTGTTCGGTCGGATAGAGCCAGTCTGAATCTACAGAAATAACGTTGACTTTAGACTCGACACATTTAAATCCGTCAATCAATGAGTCGTTAACGGACAGGTCAAACAGGTCAACAGCTTTTGTGATGAACAGGTAACTGTTAGCGTCAAAACGTTTTACAAAGGTTTCACCCTGATGTTTTAGATAACTTTCAACTTGGAAATCAATTGTAAAATCATAACTTATCTCATCCTTATCCTGCAAATCACGTCCGAATTTAATGTCCATTGATTCGTCACTCAGATAGGTAATGTGGGCAATCATACGGGCAAGTGACAATCCGTTTTCAGGAACCTTGCCTGTTTCATAGTAATTTCCATTATTCCAATCAGGATCTGAAAATATGGACTGACGACCAACTTCATTAAAAGCGATTTGCTGAGGAGAAGACATTGCAGCTGTTGCAATTGGAATGGCTTTTTTCATCATTTTAGGATGTCTGACCATCCATTCGAGAACTTGCATACCACCCATTGATCCGCCGATTATTGTATTCAGCTGGTCTATTTTAAAATGTTCAACAAGTTTCTTTTGAACCTTGACCATATCTCCAATGGTAATAACCGGAAAATCAATACCATAAGGCTTTCCAGTTTTTGGATTAATTGAACTTGGACCGGTTGTTCCCTTACATCCTCCTAAAACGTTTGAGCAGATTATAAAGTACTTTTCACTGTCAAGGGCTTTTCCAGGACCGATTACTATTTCCCACCATCCTGCTTTTTTATCTCCTTTATGCCAGCCTGCAGCATGCGCATCACCTGTTAAAGCATGACAAATTAAAATAGCGTTAGACTTCTCTTTGTTCAATTCACCATAAGTTTCATACGCCACGGTGACATTTTCAAGAACCTCACCACTATCCAGCTTAATTGGTTCGGCAATGTCCAGATATTTTGTTTCTACAATACCAACAGATTCTTCAGTCATCTAATTTCTCCTAATCTTTAATATTCGCATTGCATTTTTTGCGGCAGCTTGTTCTGCTTCTTTTTTATTCTTTCCTCTTCCAACACCCACCTTTTTCCCGTCAATTATGCAGGACATTATGAATGTTTTATCATGAGGAACGCCATATTCCTTTATTATTCCATACTCAATTGTCATTTCATGGGCATCCGCATATTCCTTTAGTGCTGATTTGAAATCTTCAAAGAAGACTCTTTTCTGGTCAATATACTTGAAAATTGATTCCTCTACAAATTTTTTTGCAAAATCAATTCCCTGATCAATGAATATTGCTCCTAAAAATGATTCAAATAAATCTGCAGTAATTGACAATACCTCATTTTTAGTCAGATTTGATTCCTCAATGGCTACATTAAGATAGTCCTTCAAACCTAACTTATGTGAGTAGTATATTAAAGCATTCTGACATACGAAGTTTGATCTTATTTTTGTAAGCTCTCCTTCCTCATAATTTGGATATTTCTTATATAAGTATTCAGATACTATTAAACTTAAGACTGAATCACCCAGAAATTCAAGCCTTTCGTAATTATAATCCAGATTATGTATTGTTGCATATGAAGTATGTGTAAATGCAATTTCATACAGATGTTCATTTTTAGTTTCAATGCCAAATTTTTCAAACAAATTCATGTAAAGCCCATCTTAATAATTATACATTATTAATTATGGAGCTATTACTTATATATAATTATTATATAACAATAGTTATAAATATTACTAATCAAATGCTCTCACCTATTTCTTTTATATACTAAATCATAAACTAAAAGCAAAAAGGATTTGGTAACATGATAATAAACTGGCAAAAAGAAATAACAAGAATTGACCCTGACATAAAATTCAGGGCTCAAGGCGGATGGTTAAAAACCGTAGAAAAACTGGATAAAAGTGTAAAAAACGGATACTCCCTTGTAGGAGACTTTGTTCATGCAGGCGATTTTGAAGAAGAATACTCTGAAGGAATCTATCTTGACTGCAACAAAGAGGGAAGTTCTAAAAAACCACAGCAGGATTACAGGCTATTCCGATTCAGAGACGGAAAAGTGAGACTGCTTGATATGGTAATTGACGGAAAACAGGGATGGGCACCTGAATTATGGGATGCACTGGAAGGTGAACTTTAAAAAAAAACTATTCTGAAATCTTACCCCTGATTTTAAACTTTGAAAAACCCTTAGTCTGAATATTCGCTCTTGGATCCAAATTGGTAGGCTCCTGCAAAAGGATGATTCTGTGGTCAAGATTTTGAGGGAAATTTTTTCCTTTCCCTTCAACAATACCTCTAAAACTAACAGTGAAATCTCCAGTATCAGCAATATTCATGCTTAATTTTTCACTGGTAAGCACACCATCGAAAAAGCTCTCGATATCCATCACTTCAAATACGGGTGCGACATAACTTAAAGCCATCAAACCCTTCTCATTTTCACGGATTTGAGCCCTTCTCTGGTCCAATTCGATGCTTTCACCATTTCTTAAAGTCAATCTGATTCTATCTGAAAATTCATGATCAAACATGATATCTACCCGATATGGCAGAACTCACAACATGCGCAAGTTGGAGCGAAATATGAGTCATCAGGTTCTACAATTGCTTTTTGAGCAAATAATGTAATATTGAATTTAGCTTCATATTCTACACTGACCTCTTTAGTCATAGGAGATAAACCCCTATAATAGACCGGCCTGTAACCTGTCTGGGAAATGTCGAAATAGAATTTTTCACCGGTTGCGAATTTAGAAAAATACTGTTCAAGTGCCAATGCTTGTTTTGGAGTAATTGAGAAAGTAAAACCCATTGTATCGTCACTTCTCTGTCTGATTCCTGCATTGGAAATGTCAACTGCTAAAATGTCATCGTTACCTCTTACAAAAACAACACAATTTTCTAAATCTACATCGTTTTCTTGTGCAATATCAGTTAATTCAGTCATAATAGACCTCCTAAAAAATATTATGATTATTGTTTAAAAAAAGTAGTATATAAATAGAACAGTAATTAAAAAGTTACCAAAAAAAGTTTTTAAAAGAAGATTAATTTCTTAATCTTCATATTTAACCAACCTACACTAATCTTTGTCTGGTAGTTGGTTTTTTGTTTTGCCAGCTGTATCTCCTAAGTTTTTTAGATTTACCAAATCCACAAGAAGCACAAACTTTTTTGCGTATGTGATAAGTGTTTCTACCACATCTTCTACATCTGATATGGGTCTTTTTATTCTTTTTACCCATTGATGGAGTTCCCTTTGACATTGATACACCTCCTTAATTTATCGTAAAAATATAATCTAGAAAAGTATTGAATAATACTTATGGTGAAATATAAACAATATTGTCTCCTCTAAAGATTTTCCTAATGCGTCAAGTGGTCTTTGAACATTTTGTCCGCTCATTATATCACCTTATATTATTACAAATTTTAGTTTTTTAATATGAATAGAGTATAATAACTCATTATTAGACATAATATAATCAAGTTAAGATAAGACAAAACCTAATTAAAACTAATACTATTAAATATAACTAACCTACTATATAAAGGTTACTTAAATTTGGGTAAAAAATAGAAAAAAGCAAACATCAAATTGATATTAACTTAAAATACTTACCAAATGCTCTCACACTTTACTTAAATCAACCAAACTATAAAAATATTTTCACCCAACCATCACCGTGATATAATGCAATTTAGACGCAAAAAGTATATCGACCTGATAATGTATGTATTATCCCAATGCTGCACAAAAGAGACTTTCGGAAAAACCGTGCTTTGCAGCATCTTATATTTCATTGATTTCTATTATTATGAACTTTATGG
>OMSA01000060.1 GCA_900313645.1 uncultured Methanobrevibacter sp. | reverse complement strand
AGAGAGAGTGGTTAGATGGTAAAAGAAGTAATGACCTCAAATAAAGCAGTTGCAGAAGCTGTAAGATTAGCAAAACCAAAAGTTATTCCTGTTTATCCAATTACTCCACAAACTACAATTTCAGAATATTTGGCACAATATGTTGCTGATGAAAAGATTGATGCTAAATATGTTAAAGTAGAATCCGAACACAGTGCAATAAGTGCTGCAGTAGGAGCAAGTGGTGCTGGAGTAAGAGTATTTACAGCAACATCTTCACAAGGATTAATGTTAATGCACGAAATTTTATTTGCAGCAGCAGGTATGAGAACACCATTCGTTTTAGCTGATGCAAACAGAGCAATTTCTGCTCCATTAAATATCTGGAATGACCAACAAGATTCCATTGCACAAAGAGATGCAGGATGGTTACAAATTTATGTTGAAAATGCACAAGAAGCATTGGATACAACATTAATGGCTTATAAAGTTTCAGAAAACCCTAATGTATTGTTACCGTCAATGGTATGTTTAGATGGATTCATTTTAACTCACACTGTAGAACCTGTTGAAATTCCAGAACAAGAAGACGTAGACAAGTTCTTACCTCCATATGTTCCAGAACATGCATATCTTGATCCAAAAGACCCAATGTCCATTGGTAACTTTGCTGATCCGGAATACTACATGGAAGCAAGACATGACATGGAAGTAGCAATGGACAATTCCGTTGAAGTGATTCAAAAAACATGTGATGAATTTGCAGAAATCTTCGGAAGACAATATGGTCTTGTCGAACCATACCAGACTGAAGATGCAGAAATCATATTTGTTGCAATGGGTTCTTTATGCAGTACCATCAGAGTTATGGTTGACCAGTTAAGAGCTAAAGGCGAAAAAGTAGGTTTACTTAAAATCAGAGCTTACAGACCATTCCCAACAGAAGCTATTAATGAAGTCATTAAAGACTGTGAAAAAATAGCTGTTGTTGATAAAAACTTCTCCTTCGGAATTGGTGGAGCACTTTATGCAGACATGAAAGTTAAATTCGATAAAGAGATTTACGGATTCATTACAGGTTTAGGTGGAAGAGACATTACCCCTGAATCAATATTGGAAATTTATGATAAAACTAAAAATGTGCCTGAAAAAGCAGTCACATGGATTGGACTTAAGGAGGAATAAATATGGTGGACATTCCTGATAAAAATTTATTAGCACCAGGACACAGAGGATGTGCTGGTTGTGGAGCATCTATCGCAGTTAAATTAGCTTTAAATGCATTAGGTGAAAACACTGTAGCAATTTCTGCTACCGGTTGTCTTGAAGTTATGACTACACCATACCCGGAAACCGCATGGGAAATTCCTTTCATTCACGTAGCATTTGAAAACTCCGGTGCTGTTGCATCCGGTGTGGAAAGTGCATTAAGAATTCAAGGAAAAGATGACGTTAATGTAATCGCTTTCGGTGGTGACGGAGGAACCGTAGATATCGGTTTACAATCCTTATCCGGAGCTATGGAAAGAGGACATAACATGACATACATCTGTTATGATAACGAAGCATACATGAACACTGGTATCCAAAGAAGTGGAGCAACTCCATTCGGTGCAACAACAACCACTTCACCAAAAGGAAGTGCCAGTTTTGGGGAAGACAAACCTAAGAAAAACATGCCAATGATTATGGCTGCACATGGAATACCTTATGTAGCTACCGCATCTATTGCATACCCTGAAGACTATGTGAACAAAGTTAAAAAAGCTGCAGAAACTAAAGGTCCAGCATATATCCATTTACAACAACCATGTACAACCGGTTGGGGATATCCTTCTGAAAAAACTATTGAGATGGGTAGATTAGCTGTAGAAACTGGATCTTGGATTTTATATGAAATCGTAAACGGTGAATTTGAAATCACTTACAGGCCTGAAGAAAGAAAACCTGTAAGAGAATACTTAGCACCACAAAAAAGATTCAGACACCTTGATGATGAACTCATCGAAAAAATACAAAAATACGTTGATGCAGAGTGTGAAGAATTAGGTTTATAAAGGTGAAACAATGGAAAAAATTTCTGTAAATAGCAATTTATGTGACGGATGTATGAATTGTGAAAACATGTGTGCATCTATCCATAAGGCTAGTAGAATAAAAATTATTGAATATAAATCTTCATTTTATTCCATTGTATGTCAACACTGTGAAAGTGCACCATGTATAAAAATCTGTCCGACCGAAGCGGTAAGCGAAGAAGGCGTAGACACCTCAAAATGTATCGGCTGCGGATTATGTGTAATGGTTTGTCCGTTTGGTGCAATGTCATTCGAGGCAAATATTGCTGAGAAATGTGACCTCTGTGCTGACAGAGAAGAAGGACCTGCATGTATTAAAGCATGTACTAAAAGAGCAATTAGTCTTGCAGATCCTGCAAAAATCAAGTCTAAAAATCAAGAAAAATTCTTGGCTAAAATGGCTGGATTATATGAACCTGACAATAAGAAAGGTGGCTTTGTCCATGTCCTGACAAGTCAAGCCAGAGCAAGACTTGTTTTAGAAGAATAAAATAGAAATTATGTTTAATACAGGAAATTGTACAACTTGTACAACCTGCGGAAGTTGTCAACAAACACCAAATGTTGACACTCCCAACTTATTTTGTATGCACTGCCAACCATCAGATGCGCCATGCCTTAAAGCCTGCAATCAAAATGCAATTGAAGTATTGGGCGGAGCGATAACCATCAACGGCGAAAAATGCACAAAATGCGGAGACTGTGCTGAAGTTTGCCCCATTGATATTATCAAAATTTAAATATTTCAAAATCCAAAATAAGATTAGATAAATTTTATAAGGGTTTTATTTTGATTTCAAAAGATACTATTAAAGACACTGTTTATGAACTTTACAAGGAAGCGGTTATTGTTCTTGGTGAAGATGTGAAAAAATCACTTGAAGATGCGCTGAAAATTGAAGAACATGACCTTGCAAGGTTGAATATTGAAGCCATTTTAAAAAATATTGAACTTGCTGAGGAAAAAGGAATTCCGATGTGCCAGGATACTGGCTTGCCTGTGGTTTTTGTTAAATTGGGCAATGTCGAGGTTGAAAATCTGCGTGAAGGAATTGAAGAGGGAATCATAAAAGCCACAAAAGAAATTCCTATTCGTCCAAACATCGTTGATCCGCTGACACGTGAAAATACCAACGTAAACATTGGCGACTACATCCCTCCAATTGATATCGAACTGATTGATGAGGACTACCTTGAAATAACAATACTTCCTAAAGGATTCGGTTCTGAAAACAACAATGCTTTAAAAATGGCATTGCCTGCTGAAGGAATTGAAGGAATAAAGGAGTTTGTAGTTGAATCAGTGCTTAAAGCAAAAGGAAAACCATGCCCTCCAACCGTAATTGGAGTTGGAATTGGTGGAACATCAGATTTATGTTTAAAACTAGGTAAAAAAGCGTTGCTTGGAAAAGTGGGAGAACGCAACCCTGATCCTGAAATAGCCAAGCTGGAAGAAGAAATCCTATCAGAAATTAATGCATCAGGAATCGGACCTATGGGTCTTGGCGGAAAAACTACAACATTGGACGTTAAAATCCTGAAAGCGCACACCCATACCGCAGGCCTTCCTGTCGGAGTCTGCATACAATGCTGGGCTTCAAGGCACGCGACAAAAAAAATATATGATAACTAATCATATTCCTTTTTTTAATATCTGAAACTTCTTGGTGTTGTAGGTCTTGGAATATTATCGTGAAATTCAATAGCTACATCCATCATTTCAACAGAAATATCTCCAATTCTCTCAAAAGCTTTTATAACCCTGAATAAATAAATAAAATAGTTTGACCTTTCTTTTTCATCAAATGAATTTTCTGCCATTTGAGTTGCAATCAGATTTATGGATTTGGACTGAAGAATATGAATTGAATCTTCAAGCTCCATCAAATCGTCTTTTAAATCAGTTTCCGCTTCAAGAAATGCTTTCATTGACAAACGGATCATTTTTTGAGCGGTCTTGTACATCTTTTTGAGTTTCTTTAAGATGTTTTCATCGATTTCATAAACATCATTGATGACGAATTTTGCAATATGTCCGCAATAGTCTCCTATACGTTCCAAATCATATGCTATTTCACTGTAAAGCATTGATTTGGAAAATTCTGAATGCTTATTGATACTGACTATTGTTTCAACGGAAGTTCTTATTTTTTCCACCATATTGTTTGTAGCAAAATCCATTTCCAGTGCTTTGCTTGCCAAATCTTCATCATATTCCAGAATAGCGTTGAATGAGGTTTCAAGTTGAGAATGAACATGCTTTACCATATTAGCTATCATATCATTGATTAAGACATTACCTGTAGTTGATTTTGTGCTTACGTAATCACCCAATGATTCGGCAATCTTTTCATAGCTTTTCAAATCAATCATGTATGCTCTTTTGACAGTTCCGTCTTTTACAAGAGGCTGCAACAGCTGAGTAACATACCTGCGGGTGATTCCTAACCTTTCGGCTATTTCATCCTGAGTTGCCGGATTTTCATATAATATCAGGTCCAATATGTCTTTTAGCGTTTTATCTCTCTTGCTCATCCTATCACTATTTTTTATATTCATCCAATAAATCATTAGATTCAAAGTGAATGTTGCCGGAAGACTTGTTTATACCGGCTTGAGGTTTTTCATCTTCAATATGATTTTTGAAATTAACATTGGAATCGGCTTTGGTGTTGTTCAACGGCCTGTGATTGTTTGTATGCATGCTTCTTATTTTTTCATTGTAATCGAAATCATTGTGTTTTCTGGAATGATGAACCTTGTGAATATTTTTCTTGGAAAATTCATTCTGATTAATTTTATGCTTAAAGCTTTTGAATTCCTTTTCAGACTCTTTTGCAGACATTAAAATTTTATAAATAACAAATACAATCAATACTAATGCAATAATAGCTATTGGAAAATCAAAATAAATGAATACTGCATCATAAATGCTTGTTATCATGTTTCCCTCATCAACAAAACCTCTAGCCAGAAATATCAAACCGACAAAGGCTATGATTGCCCCATGTGATTTTTTTATAATGTCAGGTTTTAGTATTAGAGGATATGCACTGATAACCAGCATTGCAAGTCCTAAAATTCTGTATAAATTATTGTCCGCAAAGTGTTGAAGAGATAAAAATGCTTGAAGGAAGGTATGTGGCAAAATACCTGCTTCAGCCAATAATGCTAAAATTAACAATAATTGAATTAATGCAATAACTACCAATGGAAATACGTATGCTATTTCCCATTCAAAGTTGGTACTGAATTTTGCATCACTGACAGGTCTTTCTAACGCTTCAGTGAGCATATTATATAAAACAGATGATATAACAGAACCTATAATTGTACCTGCCACTCCTAAAAAAGAAGTTAAAACTGCAACGAAGGCAGATATGAAACCTACAAGTAAAATTTTTTTATGATTCAAATTTCTCACCTAAACTAATTTAATTTATAATACTATTAATATTATATCTTCAATTAATTTAAACTTTAAGGTAGCCATTATATCGAGATATAATTAATTAAATATGATTCATTTAATCATCGAATAAAAAACAGAAAAGAGCCTTAGGGGGGATTCGAACCCCCGACTTCTACCTTACCAAGGTAGCGCTCTACCAGCTGAGCCACTAAGGCATAGTCAAGAATCATAAAACAGTAAAATAATAAGAAAGTGCAAGGGAAGGGATTCGAACCCTCGAAGGCCTATACCAGAGGATCTTAAGTCCTCCCCCTTTGGCCGCTCGGGCACCCTTGCATACAATAATAATGTTACACTCCATAGTATATAAATATTATGGTGGCTAATATCACAAATTAATCAAACCGTTATTATAGGAATATAGCCATAATGAAACAGAAGTCAGTATAAGTATTGCAATCAGCCATATGACAAGGAATATTTTCTTATAGTCCTTTTCACCTTTGATAATGTATTTTTCACCAGGTTTGTCACTTGATCTGGTCCGATTATTTTTATAAAAATCATCGTTTCTCAAATAATTATAGAACAATTTAGTAATGAAATAAAAAATTACAAAGAGAAATATTCCCACTACAGGCAGTAACCCGCCATTTAAAAACATGACAGAGACTGATGAAAACAAAAGCGCGAGGAATATAAAGAATAAACCTGACAATACAATTGAAATGCTTTTATTAAAAATCATTAGCAACACCTGAATAATATAATGTTAATTTTACATCTATAAAAATTTAATTAATTCGAATATTAAAAAACTATATAAATATTAAAAAATTAAAATTTAATTATATTTTAAATAATTTTAAGGGTGTACTAATTGAAAGTTGATATGGAAGAATGCGGAGTTTGTGAAGATTGCATTGATGTATGCATAGAAGAGGCTATTGAAAGAAGGGCATACACAATAATTATTGATTCTGAAAAATGCAATAACTGTGGAGAATGTGTTGACGTTTGCCCAGTAGGCGCCCTCTACGAAGAGTAGGTTTAAAAATGAAATTAAAATTTACAATAATTGATTATATTATAATTATTTTAGTGATATGTGCAATTGTCTTTGCTTTTATACATATTACCACTGACGATTCATCTGATTTGCAAAAAACAGCTTTTGATGAGTCAACCATAAGCAAAATACCGGATACCTATCTTAAATATTACAAGGACGGTTTGATAGTTAACGCAACCCTTGAAGGATACAATTCAACAAATGGGGAACCGGTAACTCTAAACGGTAATGTGGTTTGGGCAGATGACAATGCAGGTGATGTCGAACTAGTAATCAAAACGGATAACGGCACTTATTTAGCTGGTTTTTACCGTTACAATTCCAATTATGACATTTACATTGACCATCTCAGTTTAGAAATCAACGGCGAGAAATATAAAAATCTGTCTGAAATTACAATCAAGGCCAGAGAAATCACATCCCTCAACGATTTGATTTCAAAGATTTCCCCTGACACCAACTATGAAATCTCAACAAATGTCGCTCTTGATGAACTGACTGCAAAACAACTTCAGGAAATCAAGAATCTGATTTTAGAACATGACAAAAGAGATCCGATGAAAACAGGTATAGACGGGCAATTGATAATTACCAAAGCAACAAAACAGAACATAATTGATGCGGATTCCCTTTTAGGAAATATTGACGGCGTTACCGACAAGATTACAATCAGGATTTATGACGGCACTGACGAGCAGATTAATGC
>OMSA01000146.1 GCA_900313645.1 uncultured Methanobrevibacter sp. | reverse complement strand
ATTATTGTTTTTAATTATTTATGCAGTTATCAAAAACTTAAAAACACTTTTAAAAGCAGCTATTGTTATTTTTGTAATTTTAATATTGTTAGGATTTATGGGAATCTAATCCCAATCCTAAAAAAAAATCCCCCGAATAATTTTTTTTAAGATATTTATTTTCCTATAATTACTTCAGTAGATTTGATGATTGCAGTTACGTCGTCACCTTCAGTTAAACCTAATTTTTCAGCTGATTCTTTGGTGATAACTGCAGTAATGGTATTTGGTTCTGTTACTTCAATTTTGATGTTAGCCATAACAGCTCCTTTATCTACTCCAGTAATTTTTCCTTTTAATTGATTTCTTGCACTAAGTTGCATAATTTCACCTCGTTTTATTTTACATTATGGATATTGTATCAAATCCTATATAAATCTTTTTGTTTTTAAAATAAGAAATTTTTTTTCGATTACCTAATTTCATTCATATCGGCAAATATATACATTTAATAATAATCAAATGAATAAAGATAACTATGAACATCGAGCTAGAGTCAATAGGCACAATCCATACGGAATTTAAAGAAATTGAAGGAATGCCTATCCAGCCAACAGGGGCAAAAGGAATAAAGGGAACAATAGAAATCAAAGACAAATATGTTGATGGGCTAAAAGACCTTGACGGATTTTCACATATTCATCTGATATACCTCCTTCACAAGGTTGAAGGCTATATGCTTGAAGTAAAACCCTTTATGGACAATTCTTCACATGGAGTATTTGCAACAAGATCCCCTAAAAGGCCAAACAGGATTGGAATGAGCGTTGTAAAACTGAATAAAGTTGAAGGAAACACTGTTTTTGTTGAAAACGTTGACATATTGGACGGAACACCTCTGCTTGATATCAAACCCTATGTTCCCCAGCTATATGAGGATACAGTCGAAGAGTTAAAAATAGGCTGGTTTGAAGCAAATCACCAAAAAGCAAAAACACAAAAAGCAGACGACAGATTCAAATAATCTGTAAAACATTAAAAAAAAAGAAATTAAAAGCTATAAGTTATTTATAGCTTCAGTTATTAATTTTATAGTATTTTCAATATCGTCCATACTACATACGCTAACAGGAGTATGTATGTAACGGGTAGGAACTGATAATACACCGGTTGGAATTCCTTCACGAGTTAAATGAATTGCAGTACCGTCGGTGGTTCCGCCGTCACTAACTTCTAACTGATATGGAATCTCATTTTCATCACCGGCTTTAATAAGCATGTCCTTAACTGACTGTTGAGTCAAGATTCCTCTTCCGCTTGCATCTGCAAGGATAATTGCAGGACCTTTACCCATAACAACAGGAGCTTCATCAGGTTTGATTCCAGGGTGGTCACCTGATAGGGTTACATCAAGAGCAATTGCCAAATCAGGATTCAATTTAAATGCAGAAGTTTTAGCCCCTTTAAGACCGACTTCTTCCTGTACGGTTCCAACACCATATACAGTGGCTCTGGTTTCAACCCTTTTTAAGACTTCCATCATCACATAACATCCAACACGGTTGTCAAGAGCTTTTCCCATGATTATATTGTTTGGATACTCTTCGAAAAGAGAGTTGAAGGTCATTTTATCTCCAATTCTGACCATTTTTTCTGCTTCTTCCTTATCTTTTGCTCCAATATCAATAAACATGTCTTTTGCTTTAACGACTTTGTTTCTTTCTTCAGGAGTTGTTACGTGAGGTGGTTTTGAACCTATAACACCAACGACATTTTCACCAACTGATGAATGAACTGTTACTGTCTGGTTCATTAACATCTGATCGTTAATTCCGCCGATTGTTGAAAAATAAATAAAACCGTTATCATCAATGTATCTTACCATTAAACCAATTTCATCCATATGTGCTGCCAACATGACAGAAGGTGCCTTTTTCTGACCCTTTTTAGTAGCAATCAGGTTTCCCATACTGTCAGTTTCAATTTTATCAGCCACATCTTTTAATTCACGTGTAATAATTTTAGCTATTTCCTCTTCAGAGCCAGATACACCTGGTGCCAAAGATAGCTCTCTCATTAATTCCATCGTATCACCACATATTTTTTATTAATTTAATATTATAAAAATTTTTACAAATTCATTCTCTTTTTAGCAACATCCCGTACATATTCATTATCGTCATTTATTGAGATTTCCTTCAATACGGTTCTGCTCACTATCTTTTTGGTTGCAACTTCACGAGCCCTCCACAAATCGGCATTACGGGCAATGTCTGTTAGCATCTTCTGGTCTCGAATAAGTGAAACTGCTCTCACTGAAATGTTTTCGGAAATGTTCTGCTCATAAATCTTAAACAGGCATTTTTCAACTTTAATCTTATTCAATGCCTTGAGTGAGAATTCCTCATCCTCATTGGCTAAAACTATCCTGATTAATGTTTCCAAATCGTCAATATTGTCAAGTGTTGACTTTCTAACTGAATCGATTTTAGCGTTTTTAAGTATTTCAATGAAGTTTTTCTCGCCAACCACATGAGTTAAAGCCTCTTGCGCCACATCCTCATGTGTTGAATTAACTGCAATATAAACAAAATCCTTTTCATCCTTTAGTGCGGGATTGTTAATTGCATGGTTTCTTACAAACTGGGCTTCGTCATTCAATGCTATTTTAATCAATTCCTGAGGATTATTTAAGTTTTTAACAGCAATCTGGCGAACAAACCTGTCGTTTTCAGATGAAATGACTTTAAGCAATACATCCTCATCATGAATCTTTTTGACCGCTTCACTTCTGACAATCTTATCAGAATCATTAAGGGCGATTTGTCTTAAAAGCAGCTCATCATCCAGTTTGTGA
>OMSA01000165.1 GCA_900313645.1 uncultured Methanobrevibacter sp. | reverse complement strand
ACGGTGATGAAATCATTTTCCTTAGCAATGTCAATGATTTCCATACCATTAACTATTTTACCTACTGTGGTATGATTTGGAGTCAATACCCTATTTTCACGGTATATGAATAGTTTTCCAACACCTACACCGTTGTTCCTGACAGTGATTGTTCCACGATTTCTTAGGGTAGTGTCTTCCTTAGGCTTATCGATTCCTGCCAGATCATAAAATCCTAAAAATGACTCGCTGTCATATGAAACTTTAATTCTGCCGTCTTTAATAAGTGAAAACAGGTGTTCTACACATGTCGGTGAGTTCTCATCGATTTCAAAGGAAATATAAGTAAACAACTCATTTCCTTCCTCTAAAACAGTACTTAAATCTGATACGGAAGCGCTGTCTGTTGTAGTGCTTCTTTCGATAATCGGTTCAATGCCGGTTACGATATCGTCATCAGTCAAATTGTCCAGAGTTTTTTTACCCCCTATAACGCGGGCAAAAATACCTTTATTGTATGGCGGTACCCCATAGACATTTGTAGTGTTTTCCTTAAGCATTATCAAATGAGTAGACTCATTACTAAAACTAGATAAACTTAAAACAACGTCCCCTTCAAAATATTTGTATTCATCATGAGTAGGTTCCAGGTCAGTTACGATAGGTCCGATTGCCACTTCTGTTGAAGTAGACCACCTGACATTCAAATCGATGAAGCCTTCGTATTGATTTTTCCACACATCAACAAGAGGTTTTGCCTCATCAGACTCCTCCAACTGAATTATTATTGAACCTTTGCTTGTTTTAATTTTATACTTGCTAATATTCTTTTCCAGTTCTTTTTTACCTTTTATTAAGCAAATAATACTTCCAGGAGTATAGGGCGCATTTGTTTCATCAATTACATCCTGAATTGTTGAAGCATCTGCAACATCTATTTCTTCTCCATTAATTTTAATTAACATACAATCTCCAATAAGAATTTTTAATATTATATATATTTGAAGTTACTATATAAAAAAATTATTTATTTGCTTTTGAAAAATTATATTAACACAAAATTATAACATTAATATAAGGAGAAGAATTTATGAAAATCACAAAAAAACACGTATTTTCTTTGCTGATAATCGCAATAATCCTAATCGGAGCAATATCCATTGCCAGCGCATATACCGGAACAGGATTTTCACACAGCATTCCAAGTTCCAAATACTATGATCTGTCCGCATCAGATATCCTGAGCAAATATGCGAATACAGACTGCCATGTCGAAGAAAAAGCAATATGTACAAAGGTGGTCGATGGAGATACAATCTATTTGGATAATGGCGATAAAGTCCGTTTTGTGGGCGTCAATACTCCCGAAAGGGGTGTTGAAGGATATATTACATCTAAAAATTTCGTTCAGAAACTTTGTTTGAATAAGGAAGTGGGCATTGATATTGACGACTCCAAGCACACTGACAGATACGGCCGTATATTGGGAGTGGTTATTGTCGGCGGAAAAAACGTGAATGAAATGCTTTTAAAAGAGGGTCTTGCCGAAATCATGTACATGCCGCCAAGTGAATTCTATCCTTACGACTGGGCAAACAGCAATACACATGTTGCAAGCAGCCACTCATCATCTTCTTCAAGTTCACATCCTACAAGCAGCGAATCAACAAGTTCAGATTCATCCGCAAGCTATATAGGCAATGCGAACTCCGGAAAATTCCACGTGCCTTCCTGCTCAAGTGTCGGCAAAATGTCTGAAAACAACAAGGTTTTCTTTTCAAGCAGGAATGATGCAATAAATCAGGGATATGTCCCATGCAAGAGATGCAATCCCTAACCATTCCATTTTTAATTTTATTTGAATATAAAGACAGGATTTTTTTGCTGATTGAACACTTCTGCCTGCTCATCACCGTAATTTAGAATAAGTGAATTTGAATCAGTGACTTCGCCAACAACTTCAGCTTCGATTGAAAATCTTTTAAGATACTCCTTTATATATTCACAGTACTCTTCGCGAGCTGTGAATACAAAGCCGGAACCCGGATATGACCTGAGCCAATCGACCCATTCGATTTTCTCATTTCTCGGAATGTCCTCCAAGTTTACAATCCTGATTTTATATAATCATTTTCAGCCAGGTATTGAACGGCAGTAATCTGGTCCTGAACCAGTTTGGCATCCTTGTCATAAGTTGTATCCCAGTTTAGACTGAACATCTCATGAGGCTTTCCGTCGAGATCTATTGCAACAATTACCTTGTCCCCGACTTCCGCTCCAAAACTGGTTATTATCTTATCTTTTTTGGCTATTCCGACAATTGCAACACCCAATGAATCAACATCACCGTCAGGGTGCAGATGTCCTCCAACCATAGGAACATTGAATTTCAAACATCCGTCCTTGATTCCATTCAATAAATCCTCATAAATATCATCATTGCTGATTGACATTATATTTACCATAGCCAACGGCTTACCGCCCATTGCAGCAATATCATTAACATTAACTAAAACAGAACAGTATCCTGCCCAATATGGATTCACGTTCATTATATCTCCCCAAATTCCATCGGCAGCGATGAGTATCACCTGACCGTTACCTATGTCAATGGCTGAAGCGTCATCCCCGATGTCAATTACAACATCCCCTGAAACATTGTATGATTCTTTCAAAAGGGATATGACATTATCAATTGAACTTTTGCGTGATACTCCCTTAAATTCTTGAATTTCTTTTACGAGATTTTTAAAATC
Source organism: uncultured Methanobrevibacter sp. (assembly GCA_900313645.1). Taxonomy (GTDB): domain Archaea; phylum Methanobacteriota; class Methanobacteria; order Methanobacteriales; family Methanobacteriaceae; genus Methanocatella. Next base: position 294 of record OMSA01000165.1, on the reverse strand, counting down.
CAAATTTACACATCCTAGTTAATCAATATAATTAATTTTGTATTTACAGTTAATAGTTTTTATTATTTCTTCAATTTTGACTGCCACATCATCAATATCGGAATAATCATATGAATACTGCCCGCCGTCAAAGATTATGCTTTTAATATTTTGACCGACGATGTCATCAAAACCACTTTCAACTTCAAAGATTACTGAATTCTTTACCTTGAATCCATCTTCCACAACCTTATCCAAATCACCATCAGTTATTCCGATTACAGGTATATCAAATCTGTAAAGTATATCAGAAGA
>OMSA01000034.1 GCA_900313645.1 uncultured Methanobrevibacter sp. | reverse complement strand
CGTTTCGATCCCAGTAGTGAAGTCCTTTTGTGTTTTGTTTGTGTACTATGGTTTTCTATGGGAATTTCATTTCGCTGCAAGCTTTCTCTATTACAATTATTATTCACTACTTTTTTTTATCTGTTTTTTTCCTTACTTAATAGTGATATTGCATAATTTTTGGTGATTATCGTGAATATTAAAATTTTAGATACTACATTACGTGATGGAGAACAAACTCCTGGTGTTTCATTAACTCCTTTAGAAAAATTAAGAATTGCTACTAAGTTAGATGAAATTGGCGTTGAATATATTGAAGCAGGTTCCGCCATCACTTCTGAAGGGGAAAGAGAATCCATTAAACAGATAACCAAACAGGATTTTAAGGCAGAAATCTTAAGTTTCTCAAGACCTTTAACAGTTGATATTGATTATTGTTTAGATTGTGATGTTGATGGAGTCAATCTTGTTGTCCCAACATCCGAATTACATATTCACGATAAATTAAAGACCACTTCAGATAAACTTATTGAGTTGTCAAATAATGCTGTTGATTACTGTAAAGATCATGGTTTAATTGTGGAACTGTCTGCTGAAGACGCTTCCAGAAGTGATTTTAATTTTTTAAAAGATGTTTATCTTAATGCCATCAGTCATGGTGCCGACAGGGTTTGTGTTTGTGATACTGTAGGAATATTAACACCGGATTCATCATTTGAATTGTTTTCTAAATTAAGTGATTTGTCAGTTCCGGTTTCTTGTCATTGCCATAATGATTTCGGACTTGCAGTTGCTAATACTTTGTCTGCTTTAAAAGGCGGTGCATCTGAAATCCATACTACCATTAATGGTATAGGGGAAAGGGCAGGAAACACTTCCTTTGAAGAGTGTGTTGTCAGTATTGAAAGGTTACTTCCTGAATTTTCCACAAATGTAAAGATTAGTGAGATTTATGACATATCCAAATTAGTTGCAAGATCCACAGGTGTATATATCCAGCCAAACAAGGCGATTGTTGGGGAAAATGCTTTTGCTCATGAATCAGGAATTCATGCAGACGGTGTTATCAAGAATTCTGCAACTTATGAAGCAATGACTCCCGAACTTGTAGGTCGTAAACGTAAATTCATCATAGGTAAGCACATGGGAACTCACGGTCTGGACAATAGGCTTAAGGAACTGGGCTTGAATGTTGATGAAAATCAGTTAAAGCAGATTTGTGATGATATTAAAGAATTGGCTGATAAAGGTAAAACCGTAACCGATGTTGATTTGCAGGTAATTGCAGACAATGTTTTGCAAATCAATCATGAAGACAGAATTAAGCTTGATGAACTGACTGTTGTTTCAGGTAATAAGGTCATGCCTACCTCTTCTGTAAAGATTATTGTTGATGATGAGGAAATTTTAAATGCTGGTGTTGGATTGGGTCCTGTTGATGCAGCAATCAATGCCCTGAAATCTTTAGACATATTCAAGGATATTGATTTGATTGAGTATCACGTAGATGCAATTACCGGGGGTACTGATGCATTTATTGATGTAATTATCAAACTTCAAAAGGGAAATAAGGTAGTTTCTGCCAGAGGTACTGAGGCTGACATTATTAATGCAAGTGTGAAGGCATATATTGCTGGAGTAAATAGGTTATTGAGAGATTAACATGTACATGGAAAACATTAAACTAATGGGTTTTACATCAACAATTGATTCTGTTGGAGAAACACTTGATAAAATTGATTCTATTAAAAAAGATGGTGAAATTATTCAACTTTTGAATGCGGATTCAATAGTTTCAGAAAATCATATTATTCATGGTGTTAATCAGGCATTTTTGGCATTTGAGCGTGGTGAAAATTTGGCAAAGGACATCAGTGTGGAAATAGTTCTGAGATGTTCTGCCCAAAGACAAATTTCAAAGGCGTTTAATATATTGGGTCTTCATGAAGGTGACATGAACTTATGTGCATTGCTGATAAATTGTGATGATTACAGTGATGAGCTGTCTTCACTATTCAAATTTGATGACAGTGTTCTAGTTGCTGATGATGATTATCTAAAAAAGACATATGAAATAAGTGATGCTGAACTTGAAAACATGTCAATGGAAGAAATCATTATTGACAGGATTTCCAAACTTACAGTTGACTATTAACCGCATCAATGATTATATCCAAATTCTTTTTATCAAGACATGAATAGTCCAGATTTTTTATTTCTATGCAGATGGCTTTCTGTTTTATGCGGTTGTAATTCGGACAGGTTGTAACCATGCCGCTTTTATCGGTTATGAGTTCCTTTTTCAAATTCCAACATATAGGCTTAGCATCATCATGAGGTATAATTACATTAACGCCTCTTTTATTTTCATGAAGTGTATTGGGTATATGTTTTTTTACATAGTCTGTTGCATTTAAAGTAATTTCAAGATTTTTTTCTACATTATCAATTTCACTATCTATACCACTGCATACAATTTGTGAAGTTTCGCTTAACTTTTGAGGAAGTTTTGTATTTTTAAATATCTCTTCATTGTCAGCTGCAAGGATTCCTCCGCTTCCGACATTAATCATTTTTGGAGATCCGGTAGATGCAAGAATTATGTCTGAGAGGATTCCTAATTTTTTTTCCTTATCTCCGATACCCGCTGATGCATCCTCAATTGTCATGATATCATTTTCATGACAGTACCTGTTTATGTCTTTAACATCCTGTTCTCCGGCATAACCTGCAAAACTAGTAAAGATTAATGCTGAATTGTCATTAACTTCCAGTTCATCCAAATAATCTGTGTTGATAATGCCTGAATCGGTTTTTAATGTGATTATATCTTTGTTTAAAAATTTGGCAATCTGTTTAAATCCATGCCATCCTCCCTGGTCAGGAATAATAATGTCTCCTTCAATTGCAGAAAGTGCAATGAATATGCTGTTGTTTCCGCTTGATGTGATTTTGGCAAAATCCTTTTTGGTCAAATCTCTGACTTTATCAATGCAGCTTTCTTCGTAATCCTTTTCAATATTTCCTTTTGCAACTTCAGACATTACATCCAAAGTCCTTGCAGATGTCTTTTTAAACTTAAACATTATTCTCACTTTTAAAGTACATATCAAGGGTGGTCTGTTTTGTGTGAAGCATCTCATTTAAGAGAGTTCCCTGCTTTACATATCTGCTGATAGGTATTTTCAGTTTGTTTCCGGCGTATTTTAAACAGTCGTTTAAGGTTTCAAATTCAAGGTAAGGTCTCATCATTGCCTCTTTGATGTTTTCCCTTACGTTGAATACACCAAGAGGAACATATCCGTCGTATGCCTCTCTCAATATTAATAGTCCTGACTGCTTTTTGATAGTCATCAGATAGTCGAGAACTGCCATTTTGGCAGTATAATAACATCCTCCAACAATGGAATATTCTTTTTTACCGCCGTTGGTTTCATAATCTGAAAATATTAACTCTTCGTTTTTCATTATTTTAATGAATGCCTCATACCATTCATATTGCCATTCGGTTGGTGTTAGAATGATTATATAATAATTTTTCAAGGCACCGAATTCATAGACCCTGTAGGTATCAAGTATTTCAAATTTCCTGACTTCCTTTAAGAATTCATCGGCAAGCGTGGAGTCACATGCTGTAATTGACCAGCGTGTAGGAACAAGTTTACGGTTGTTTTTGGTTCCTATCGCTCCAACTGAAAATGCTTTTTGCATTGCGGTAAATGGAACGTCCTTATTGTGGAGATTAACAACTGCATCCACAGCCTTAAGGTCAGTGTCATAAAATGTTTTTTCCAGCTGCTTGTCCCATCTGACTGCATCAATATCAAATTTTTCAATTGTTGCACTGGGTCCGTGGGGCATGCTGTCTTCTGTTAGAAGTGATCCCCTTGGTCTTTTTTTAAAGGTTGCTTCACTGTCAATTGATTTTGATGCAAGGGAAATGTCCTGGAGTTTTTCCACAAATGGATTTTCCAAATCATTGATTTTAATTAACTGCTTTCCACGAACAAGATTCATTCTGTAGTTGATGATTTCATCCTGGGTCTTATTTTGACCAATCCAATCTTCAGGTGAGTCCATGATTGATGTATCCCCCATTTGTGAACTCATCATTGGTCCGGCATATACTTTAGGATAGGACCATCTGCCTATAAATACAGATGGAGGGGTTGTTCCTTCCAGGTTTTTACCAACTTTGACAGATTTCATCTGAATTTGTTCTGTCAGTTTGGCAAGATATGCATTTTTAGTGGTTTTCATAACAATTCTTAAAAAAAGTAAAAGAAAATACTATTATTAAAATAGTATTTAACAGAATTCGATGGTTGCAGGTGGTTTGTCACTAATGGATAAGGCGACATGTGTAACTTCGGAAATTTCAGAAGTGATTCTTTTTGAGATAGTCTGTACAACTTCCCATGGGAGTTCAGCAACTGATGCAGTCATTGCATCGATTGAGTTAACTACTCTGACAATAACAAGGTATCCGAAATCTCTTTGGTCTCCTTTAACACCTGTAACTTTTGTATCGGTTAATACAGCAAAGTATTGCCATACGTCTTTATCGATACCTGCAGCTTCAATTTCATCGCAAACTATTTTATTTGCTTTTCTACAAATTTCGACATTTTCTCTGGTAAGAGCTCCAACAACACGTACTCCAAGACCAGGTCCTGGGAAAGGTTGTCTGTATACGGTTGTTGCAGGTAAGCCTAATTCATCACCGATTTCTCTTACTTCGTCTTTGTACAAGTCACGAATCGGTTCGCATAATTCTAAAACCATTCCGCTTGGAAGAGCTAAGTTGTGGTGAGATTTGATTTCACCTTTAGTTTCAATCCAATCAGGTGCGATAGTTCCTTGTACCAAGTATTTAGCATCGGCCTTTTCAGCTTCTCTTTCAAATACGTCAATAAATATTTTTCCGATGATTTTTCTTTTTTCTTCAGGGTCTTCCACGCCTTCCAAAGCATCCATGAACTCATCGGAAGCATCAACAAATTTAAAATTCAATCTGTCTTTAAAGGTATTGGTTACTTGTTCAACTTCACCTTCTCTTAAAAGACCATGATCAACAAAAATTGCAGTTAAATTATCTCCGATTGCTTTTTGAACAAGTACAGAACAAACTGAACTGTCTACTCCACCGGATAATGCAATGATTGCTTTTTCATCACCAATTTGGTCTTTCACTTTTTGGACAGCATCTTCAATAAATTCTTTAGGACCTAACATTTTATTCCTCATCCTCTTCTTCCTCTTCAAAATCTTCAATTATTTGTTTAATCATAGCTTCTAAGCCGTTGTCATTACCTGATTCAATTGCTTCGAAGATATCATCATATTTTATAAATTTCTCTATTTTTACGGATTTTCCTCCGATTCCGGAAATTCTAAATCCATATTCTTCATCACCAATTGGGATGTTTACATATTGTCTTTTTAATGCAATTTTATTGTCCTGTGCTTTTTTTGCTAAATCTTCAGCATTATCAATCATAATTACACCTATTTTTGGCAGATTTTATAAAAATTTTCAAAGATCAGTTCACCTTTTGGAGTATGATGCACTTCAGGATGAAATTGGATTCCATAAACGTCTTTAGATTTGTGTTTAAAGGATTCAACATCACATAAGTTTGAACTAGCCAGGATTTCAAAATCCTTAGGAATTGTTTTCACTTCATCTTTGTGTGATGACCAAACATCCATTTCAGGGGCTAATCCTTCAAATAAGTTTTCATCATTATTAATATTAATTTTAACTTGAGCATAACTTTCGGTATCGGAAGTGGTAACTTCTCCACCATAGGCCTTTGCAATTAATTGGTGTCCAAGACAAATTCCTAAAATCGGGATATCAAAATGTTTGATATATTCTTCGCTGTTACCTGCACCTTCAAGAGAAGGCCCTCCACCTAAAATCAGTCCAATAGGATTTTTAGCTTCAATTTCCTCTACAGACAAAGTATTTGAAACCAATTCAGATGGAATGTTGAGATATTGTAAGCTTCTAGCGATTCTATGATTATATTGTCCCTTATTGTTGATAACTAATATTGTCATTTTATACTCCATTAAAATATAATGATATTATTTTTAGTTTTTTTAATTATTATAGTTTAGTAATGAAGTTTTAAAAAAAAGTAGAAAATTTTCCATATATTCACTTAAAGTTTATATATCATGTATAATATAAGTGAATTACATGGAATTACAAGATTTGATATTAATTATTATTGCAATATTTGTTGCAGTACTATTATTTAAACTGTTCATGTGGTTATTGCCAGTCATTGTAGTGCTGGTTATTGCGTTCTTTATTTATATGTATCTAACTGAACGTTATAATTAGTTTAAGTCATGATATGCGGAGGTTGCAGCAATTGCACCTTCACCACACGCAACAACCCACTGTTTTAAGCCAACGCAAACATCACCAATAGCATAAACATAGCCAATATTAGTTTTTTGATTTTTATCGGTTATGATATGGCCGGTTTCATCAAGGCTGACGCCCAATTGCTGTGCAAGTTCTGTATGGGGAACATAGCCAACACTGATGAATATTCCGTTAATCGGCAAATCTGTTAGCTCGCCGGTTTTGGTGTCTTTAAGGGTCACTGATTCAACAAGCATTTCACCTTTAATCTCTTCAACGGTAGCGTTAAGTATGGTGTTAATGCCCTCTTCTTTTATTTTATTTTGAAGGTGTTTTTGAGCTCTGAATTCATCTCTTCTGTGAACCAAGGTAACATTGGCACCTAAATTGTTTAGGTAGAGTGCTTCCTGCAGAGCGCTGTTTCCTCCACCGACCATGATGATGTCACGGCCCTGGAAGAAAAATCCGTCACATGTTGCACAGTAACTGACTCCTTTTCCAGCAAATACATCTTCTCCTTTTGCATTCAAGTGTCTGTGTGAGCTTCCGGTTGCAAGAATAATTGATTTGGTTAGGTATTCTGATTTGTCTGTTTTAACAGTAAAGCGATATTCATCATCGTTTTTAGTAATTTCAGTAACATTTTCCATTTCATGAAGCTCTGTATTTTTGGTTGCTTGAGCTTTCATTTTTTCAATCAGTTCCAAACCTGAAACGTTGTCAAAACCAGGATAATTTTCCATTTCAGGTACCTCACGCCCTATTCCACCTGCAAGGTCACGGTCAATCATTAAATTTTTAGTTCCTTGCCTGCCTGCATATATTGCAGCTGTTAGGCCTCCCGGACCTGCTCCGATGATGATAATATCATATTTTTCCATTTTTACACCTAAAAAATAAAGATTTAATTAGATTAAATCTTCAATAGCCTTCTTAACATCGCCCAAATCTTCAGTCGGTTCGAATCTGCGAACAACATTTCCTTCACGGTCAACTAAAAACTTGGTGAAATTCCATTTGATGTCATTACTGTCTTTGTAATGTCTGTCTTTTGCTCTTAACATTAATTTTAATGCTCGTGCACCTTTACCTTTGATATCGGTAAATGGCTGTTCATTTTTGAGATATTCAAATAATGGATCTGCATTCTCTCCGTTTACATCGATTTTATCAAAGATTTGGTATGGCACTAACCATTTGTTACGGCAAACTTCTGCAATTTCTTCAGTTGATCCAGGAGCCTGTCCGCCAAACTGGTTGCATGGGAAATCAAGAATTTCAAATCCCTGATCTTTGAATTCATTATAAATTTCATTTAATTCTGTGTATTGTGGGGTGAAACCACATTTGGTTGCTGAGTTAACGATTAATAATACTTTATCTTTAAATTCGGATAAGGAAACCATGTTTCCGTCACCATCTTTTACTTCAAAATCATACACTGACATTTCATTCACCTGTTATTGATTATTTTGAATTAATTTTTAGACTTAACAGGGTTAAGACTTAAATTATATTTACTAATGTTAAGTATTTAAAAGTTACTATTTTTTAGGCATTCCTAAATATTTTTAAAATTTATCAAAAAATTACAAAAGAAAAATGTAAAATATAAAAAAAGAGTTTTTTGGAAACTCAATAGAGTTTCCTTAAATTAATTTCTGAATTTCTTCACGTACAACTTTATTGACTAAGCTTCCGTCGGCTTTTCCTTTAAGCTGTTTCATACACATTCCCATCAAAGGACCCATAGCTCCCATTTGACGTTCTTTAACCATTCCTTCGTTGTTTGAAACAATTTCTGCAATGATTTTAGTCACATCATCTTCACTGAGCATGGTTAAGTTGCTGTCTTCAGCAATCTGTGCAATTTCAGCATTAGGAGATTTGATTGTTTCAACTGCCAATTTACGAACACTGTCTTTTGCAATTTTGCCTTCAGACAGTAATGTGAAAATTCCTTTGAAGTGGTCCAGTGTTAAAACATTAACGTCATGACCTTCCCTTTTGATTTCCCTTAAATCATATGCGAGAAGTGAAGCGACAGGAGTTGCATCCACATCAACATCAGCCAATATGTCCTCAAACATGTCCGCTTCTTGTCTTTTGACCAATTGTGTTGCCAAATCTTCACTTAATTTGTACTCTTCAATAATCCTTGCCTGTTTTACGTCAGGCAATTCAGGTAAATTATTGGCAATAGGTTCAACTCTGTCGGAAGTAATCTTAAAGAGAGGAATATCAGTTTCCAGATACATCCTGTTTGCTGTTGGAAGCGGTCTCATGTATTCTGTATTGCCGTCATCAAGGGCTTTACGGGTTTCTTCAACAACACCTTCCAAACCTAATTCGGCTCTTCTTTTAACTTCCTCAAGAGCGGAAACGGCAATGTCCTCGTCGTGTGCTACAATGATGAATGCATCGTCGTCTCCAATATTTAAGAAATCATTAACTTTATCAACTTCATCCTGTGTAATTCCATATGCAGGAAGTTCGTCTGAGTGGAATATTCCTGAAACTCCACGTTTTTTAGCATAACTTGCAATTTCAGTACCAAATCTTCTTCCAGGTTGTACTTCACGACCAATTAAACCATCAAATCCTTTTAAAACTACTGCTTTAATGGTTTGAGCAGACTTTAATATTTTGGATTCGGTGTCTTCGAATAATTCGTCCAAATCATGAATGTCTTCAAGCACTTCCGCATTTCTTTGGGATAGTTGTTTTTTGATATCAATTAATTCCAATTGTCTTTGAACTTCACGGTTTACAATTTCAGCCATTAAATCAAGGTCCTGAACACCTTTGATTTCAACACGTGCACCTTCCGCAATGGAAATGTTTAAATCCTGTCTGATAGTTCCAAGACCTCTTTTAACATTTGTGCTTCTTAAAATCTGGCCGAGCATGTATGCAACTTCCCTTACCTGATCTGGATGATGCATTGAAGGGTCGGTTGTAATTTCTGCAAGAGGAATACCTAATCTGTCAAGTCTGAATTCGGTAAATCCGTCTTTGGTTTCAACTCGTCTTGCAGCATCCTCTTCAAGGCCAAGGCTTTCAATAATTACTTTGCCGTAAGGAGTGTCAAGATATCCGTCGGTTGCAACCATACCAGTTCTCTGGAAACCACCAGTGTTACTTCCATCAATAACTTGTTTACGCATTGTATGGAATTCATCTACAATATGCATATTCATTAAACATGCTATTGTAATACAGATGTCAAGAGCTTCTTCATTTAAGCTGTGAGGTGGCTCGTCATCGTTTTCAACAAGACAGGTGTGTTTTTCAAAGTTTTCATATTTGAAATTCAATCCTCTAAGTGATTCCTGAAGTGCAGCACGGTCAATTTCACCAAGCTCTGATTGGGTTGGTCTTAACTTTCTTTGAATCAATTCATCAAAATCATCATCAACAAGTTCTGTTTTACAAGGGCAGAATAATTTATGTTGACTGTTCAATTGTTGGTGAATTTCAAGTCCCATTTTCAATCCTAATTTTTCATAATCATATTCCATGCTATCACCTAGTTTAAGAAATCCTTGATTGAGGATTTTTCTGAAAATTCACCTGCAATATTAGTTTGCATAATCTCTTTAACTTCACTGTAATCGTCACTTTGACCTAATGCCCAGCATAACTTAACATAAGTTGTCTCAGGGGTCATGTCAAGACCTGAAATTACTCCAGCATCCAATATTTCACGGCCGGTTGAGTAAACGTTCATATTCACTCTTCCGTACAGGCATTGTGAAGTCATGATGACTGGAATGTTTTCATCCTGTGCCCTTTTAAATGAGTCAATTAGGTTGTTTGGAACGTGTCCAAGGCCGGTTCCTTCAATAACCAATCCTTTATAGCCTTTATCAATATGATATTCTATGAAATCCTGTGAAATTCCAGGGAAACTTTTGATGAATCCTACTTTGTCTTCAATGGAGTCGTTCAGTTCCAGTTCATTAGCTCCACGTTTGGTATAGCTATATTCAGGATTGATGTTCACCTTTTTATTTTCGATTTTAGCTATTGGCTGTGCATTAATGCTTCTGAAAGTGTCTCTTCTTGAAGTATGCATCTTTCTTACCTTTGTTCCTTTGTGAAGGTAAGTGTAGTGATCATTCAGGCTTCCATGCATACACACACAAACTTCAGCAATATCTGATTTAGC
>OMSA01000118.1 GCA_900313645.1 uncultured Methanobrevibacter sp. | reverse complement strand
AAATCGCTGCTTTACAATTAGCATTTACTAAGGCTGGTCTAGAACAGGAATTTGCCTCAGACCGCTATATAACTATACCAAAAGAAGTCAGAGAATTGTATATGGAAATGGGAAGGCCAACTCCATTGGTCAGAGCCAACAAGCTTGAAGAATATCTCAACACTCCCGCAAAAATTTACTTCAAAAGGGAAGATTCTTCACCTACCGGTTCACATAAGCTAAACTCAGCTATTCCTCAGGCATACTTTGCTAAAAAAGAGGGTGTTGAAAGGCTAACCACAGAAACCGGTGCAGGACAATGGGGTACTGCATTATCCTTAGCTTGTAACTTATTGGGCATAGACTGTACCGTATATATGGTTAAAGTCTCATTCAACCAGAAGCCTGATAGAAAAAATATCATGCATATTTACGACAGTGATATTTACGCTTCTCCAAGTGAAAACACCAAGGTAGGACGTCAGGTTTTAGCTGAAAATCCGGACCATCCAGGATCCTTGGGAGTAGCTATTTCAGAAGCTATGGAAGAGGCTTTGGAAAATGATGAAGTAAAATACTCTTTAGGAAGTGTATTGAACCATGTTATGCTTCACCAAACAGTCATAGGTCAGGAATTAAAAACCCAACTTGAAATTGCCGAAGAGGAACCTGACGTAATGATTGCATGTGCTGGTGGAGGAAGTAACCTTGCCGGATCTTTATTCCCATTCATTAAGGATAAGATTGCAGGCAACTCAGATACACAGTTCATTGCAGTTGAGCCTAGTGCATGTCCTACTTTAACACAAGGATCTTATGATTATGACTTTGGAGATTCCAATGGATTTACTCCAATGCTTAAAATGTTCACTTTAGGACATGATTTCGTTGCTCCTTCAGTACATGCTGGAGGATTGAGATATCACGGTATGTCTCCAATTGTTTCCCTTTTAACCAAAGAGGGTTACATTGAACCAAGGGCTGTTCATCAAAAAGACTGTTTCAATGCAGGAATTACTTTTGCTCGTAATCAAGGTATTGTTCCAGCGCTCCTGAAACCACTCACGCTATTAAAGTTGCAATTGATGAAGCATTGAAATGCAAACAGACTGGTGAAGAGAAAACTATTGTCTTGAACTTCTCAGGACATGGAATGTTGGATTTGAAAGGATACGCTAGCTATTTTGAAGGAACTATGCAAAATGCTAAATAATCCTTCCTTTATTTTTTTTTAAATTTTTTAGTTATAAGTTATAACTTATTCTTTTTTTAACTTATTTGTGAAAACGAATACTTTATAAGATAGAAGTTATAAAATATAACTTATTTGTTAAAAGTTAGTTATGATAAGTTATTTCTTAGAACTTATTTTTTATAATTTAGAAGTTTTAACTTAAAACTTATTTCCTATCCCTTAGAAGTTAAAACTGATAATTTATTTCCTTTAAGTTCTAATTTAAAAGATTTAACTTAATTCTTTTAACTTATACTGAATAACTGTGTTATTCTTTTAGCCTTTGAATTTTAAGTTATAATTCATAACTGGTAACTTAAAACTTATCAGAAATAGGAGAATTCTTTAATGAGTGAAGTAATAGCGGTGATGAATCAGAAAGGGGGTTGTGGTAAAACAACTACTGTTGTGAATACTGCAACATCTCTAGCGGTAATGGGAAAGTCTGTTTTAGTTGTGGACATGGATCCGCAAGCCAATGCCACTACAAGTTTTGGCATTGACAAGACTAAAATAGAAAATACAGTTTACGATGCTATCATTGGGGATATAAATGTTAAAAAAGCAACAATTCCTACGTTTATTAAAAATTTGTTTATTATCCCAAGTAATATATCCCTTAGTGGTGCTGGAATGGAGCTTTCCAAACGTGAAAATTATCATATAATTTTAAAGGAAACTCTTAAAGACGTTATACCATTATTTGATTATATATTCATCGATTTGCCTCCTTCACTAGGAGTCATAACAGTCAATGCATTAGTAGCTTCCGATAGCGTATTAATACCTATCCAAGCTGAGTATTATGCTCTTGAGGGTGTCGCTGATTTAATTAATACAATAAAATTAGTCGAAAAAAGACTTAGAAGTCCTACCCCTATTAAAGGAATTCTCCTCACTCTATTTGATAAAAGGACTAGACTCAGTAAAGACGTATACAAGGAACTCAAAAATTATTTCGGTGAAACTGATTTATTGTTTAAGACAATCATTCCTAGAAATATAAGATTAGCTGAAGCCCCTAGTTACGGCAAACCATGTTTGATTTATGATCCTGACAGTACAGGTACCAAAGCTTATCTTAAACTGGCTAAGGAAATTTTAAAACGTGATGGAGAGGTTGCATAATGGCTAGGAAGGGGCTTGGAAAAGGATTAGATTCATTAATTCCTAATTTTTATGATGAAGATTTTGACAGCAATTCAACCCAATCTCTTGAAGACATGTTGAACGACGTTTCTGAGGAAGAACCAACAGAAGAAGTTGAAGTTCAAGAGGAAGAAACTGTTGAAGTTGAAATTGAAGATGAAGGTTCAGATGATGAAGAAGAGGAAACTGGCGAAGGTGATGGCTCATCCGAAGACTTATCTGGCGATAGCAGCAGCGAAGAGACTGTACAAACATCACAAGAAATCGAAATCCAGGAAGAACATGTAGATGAAGTTAAACAGATTGTTGAAAAGAATCCAAGAATAACCTTATGGTCTTCAAGATCATCTGCAGTGTTTAGATATTTAAGAAAAACCGAACCTGAATTCAGTATTTCAAAAGAAGCTTCTGTTTTAATTGAAGAGGCTGTAGCTAAAAAATACCCTGAAATATGGGCATTGTTTGAAGATTTATAATCTTCTCTATTTTTTACAATTAATATATTTGAAATTATATTGGCTCTATTGTTACACTTGAAATATTACTTAATATATTTTTAAAAATCTATTCGATATAATTTTTTTGATGCAGTTTTATTTAAAAAATCAGTCAATTATTTTAATCTACATCGTGATAGATTTAATTAAAAGATTGTTATATCTTAAAAATCAAAAGTAGTTTGATATTCACCACTTATTTTGATGTATGGCTCTGCTCTGTCAACTACCACACCCAATTTTTTAAGCTGCTCTTTATTGGAGAATGGTGTTTTTTTACGAATAGAAATTATTTCATGGGCAGATTTTACACCAATTCCAGGTACCCTTATCAGCTCCACCAATGGTGCTGAGTTGATTTCTACAGGGAATATATTCATATTTTTTGCAGCTAATATTTTCGGATCCTGGTCCAGTGAAAGCTTGTCATTTTCATCAAATACCAGTTCCTTTACATTATAGTGATATTCATTTATTAAACTGTCTGCATTATACAGTTTGGCTGTTCTGTCGGTTGAACAGGCATTCTTATTTCCCAGTTCTGTTTCCTCAATTGGAGTAAAAGCTGAAAAATATGTTCTTTTCAAATCGGAATTTTTGTATATTTTTTCCATTCTCTCGAGAATTTCCCTGTCACTTTCATCATTTGCGCCGACAATCAGCTGTGTTGTGTGTGTAGAATTTGGATATGTTGTACTTTTATGCTGATATCTGTTAATCCAGGACAGTCTTTTTAAAATATCCTTATTATAATCCTTTGTCGATGACAGCTCGGCAAGTCCAGAAGGTGTTGCAGCTTCAATGTTGATGCTTACCCTGTTTGCAAGTGCCATTGCCCTTTTGATTGAGTCTCTGCTTGCTCCTGGAACAATTTTGAGATGGATATAATCGTCATAACCGTATTTGTTTCTGAGAAGATGCACGGTTTCTATCTGCTTTTCCATAGTTGAATCCACATCACCGGATATTCCGGAGCTTAAAAACAGTCCGTTTACCATCCCTCTATTGTAATATCCAAGAAAAGCCTTTGCAAGTTCTTCAGGTGACAGTTCAAGTCTTGTAAAGTTTCTTTTTGACTGATTTATGCAGTACTTGCAGTCGTTTTTGCATTTGTTTGTTAAAAGTGTCTTGAAAAGAGGAATCTTACATCCGTTGTGGCCGATTGCCTCATAAATTCCGGGCAGATTGATTTGTGAACTCTTGTTATGACTGACGTAATCACATAAGTCATACTGTGCCGAATCAGTTAGTATTTTCATCTTTTCTAAAGTACTCATAATATCAGTTAATTTTAATGTATACAATATTATAATAGTTATTAGAATAATATATATTAATTGATTAAAAATTTTGTGTGATTAAATGAAAAGTGATAGTGTAAAAAAAGGAATTCAAAGAGCTCCGCACAGATCTCTTTTAAGGGCTTGTGGGCTGGATGATGACGATTTTAAAAAGCCGTTCATTGGAATTGCCAACAGTTTTACAGATATAGTACCCGGACACATTCATCTCAAGGAATTAGTTGAATTTGTTAAAGACGGTATTATAGCCGCTGGAGGTATTCCATTTGAATTTGATACAATGGCGGTCTGTGATGGAATAAGTATGAATCATGAAGGAATGAAATATTCCCTACCTTCACGTGAAATTATTGCAGCTACCGTAGAGTCAATGACAAAAGGACACGCATTTGACGGATTGGTCTTGATTCCAAGCTGTGATAAGGTTGTTCCGGGAATGATTATGGGAGCGGCACGTGTTGACGTTCCATCAATTGTAGTGACTGGAGGGCCGATGCAGTCAGGTGAATATAAAGGAAAACCTGCTGATTTAATTACAGTATTTGAAGCGGTCGGCGCTTATTCTGCCGGTAAAATGACTGAAGAGGAAGTTCATGAACTTGAAAAATGCGCATGTCCTGGAGCCGGAAGCTGTTCTGGGTTATTTACAGCAAATACAATGGCATGTATAACAGAAACATTCGGTCTGTCTCTTCCAACCTGTGCTACAACCCATGCAAGGACTGAAGAGAACAATCAGATTGCATTTGAATCAGGTAAACAGATTATAAAACTTGTTGAAGATGGGTTCATCAAACACTGCATTACACATTCCTGCTATTGCAAGTGAAGTCGACGGAATTGATGTTGATTTGGAACTTTTCGATGAGATTTCAAGGAAAGTTCCTCATATTGCGCTGATTTCACCTGCCGGTGAAGATTCAATGATGGATTTACACCTTGCGGGAGGTATTCAGGCAGTTCTTAAAACTTTAGGAGATAAAATCGACACCGACCAGTTAACAGTAACCGGTAAAACAATCGCTGAGAATCTTCAAAGCGTTGAAAATAAGAATACCAATGTCATTCATACTTTAGACAACCCTGTCCATGAGGATGGAGGTATTGCAATTCTTAAAGGTAATCTTGCACCTAACGGCAGTGTAGTCAAGAAAGGTGCAGTGGCCGATCATTTGATGCATCTTAAAGGACCTGCAAAAGTATATGACTCTGAAGAGGATGTCACAAAGGCAATATTTGACCATGAAATAGAGGAAGGAGACATTGTCGTAATCAGGTATGAAGGTCCAAAAGGAGGACCTGGAATGCGTGAAATGTTAAATCCGACATCCGCTCTTGCCGGAATGAACATAAAGGATGTAGGTCTTATCACTGATGGAAGATTCTCCGGAGGAACCCGTGGGCCATGTATAGGTCACGTTTCACCTGAAGCAATGGAGGACGGTCCGATTGCAGCTATTAGAAATGGAGACATAATTGAGATTGACATTGAGAAAAGATTCATTAATGTAGAGTTGTCTGATGAAGAAATCGAAGAGAGATTAAAAGAAGTAAAACATCCTACCGGCGAAGTGTCCGGATGGCTTGCAATATATCAAAAACTGGTTCACTCTGCAGATACTGGAGCTATTTTAAGGTAGTGAAATCATGGATATTTTAAAATACTCTGAAATTGATTTAGTTGAAACAATAAAAAGGTCAGAACAGGATGTAAACAATGTTTTGGCAACAGTATCAGAAATTTTGGAAAACGTTCGTGTAAATCAAGATCAGGCTATTCGTGAATATACTGAAAAATTTGACGGTGTTCTAATAGAAAATCTGAAAGTATCCAAAGATGAAATTAAGGAGGCTTATGACACTTTGGATGATGAACTGTTAACCGCTTTGAAAAATGCAGCAGATAACATTCGTAAATTTCATGAAAAACAGATTCCAGAAAGCTGGAAGATGGAAGTCAATCCAGGTATTGTCGCAGGCCAGATTGTAAGGCCAAT
>OMSA01000064.1 GCA_900313645.1 uncultured Methanobrevibacter sp. | reverse complement strand
GTAAAAAAATTAAAAATTTATTTAATATAAAGTCTAATCTTATAATAGAGTTTTAGAATTAAAATTTTTAAAAACTATTTTTAGAAAAATTATTATAAAATATCAGGTTTTAATATGAATGAAAGTGAAAAATGTGCAAAAAAGGATTTGGCTCATATTTGGCATCCTGCTTCTCAGATGAAAGACTATGAAGATTTCCCACCAATAATAATTGACCATGGAAAAGGGGTTAAGCTATATGATGTAGATGGCAAGGAGTATATAGACATCATCAGTTCCTGGTGGTGCAATTTGCTTGGACACTGCAATGATGAGGTTAGTGATGCTCTAAAAAGTCAAGTGGATCAATTGGATCATGTTCTTTTTGCTAACTTTTCACACAAAACCATTATAGAATTGTCAGAGCGTTTAATCAAGGTAATGCCAGAGGGACTTAACAGGTTCAGTTTTGTTGACAACGGTTCAGCATCCATTGAATGTGCACTCAAAATGGCTTTCCAATATTGTGCACAAAATGGAAAAGATCATAAGAAACGTTTCATGTGTTTCACTGATGCTTATCACGGTGAAACTTTAGGTGCATTGTCTGTTGGTGCATTGGATGAATATTCTAAGGTATTTGAACCTATAATGATTGATACAATCAAGGTGCAGGCACCGGATTGTTACAGATGTCCATACAATAAGCATAGGGATAGTTGTGATTGTGAATGTTTTGAGAATGCGGAGAAGGCGTTTGCAGAGTTTGGTCATGAAACCTGTGCCATGATAATCGAGCCATTGATTCAAGGAAGCGCTGGAATGAAGATCTATCCTCCATTGTATCTCAAGAAGCTTAGGGAGCTTTGTGACTTGTATGATGTGCTATTGATTGCAGATGAGATAGCTACTGGTTTTGGAAGAACAGGCAAGATGTTTGCAGTGGACCATGCAGGAATAAGTCCGGATATAATGTGCATTTCCAAAGGGCTTACAAACGGTTATATGGCAATGGCAGTTTGTGTAAGTACAGATGAAATCTATAATGGATTTTATGGAGATTATTCTGATAATGTCGCTTTCATGCACAGTCACACTTATGCTGGAAATCCCCTAGCTGCAAGTGTTGCAAATGCAACATTGAAGATTATGGAAAGAGACCATATTTTGGATGAAGCAAATGAAAAGGCAATTTGGCTAAACAATCGTTTCCATGAGATATTCGATGAGCATCCTAATGTAGGTGAGATTAGGCAGATGGGACTCATCAATGCAATTGAACTCGTTGAGGATAGGGAGTCTAAAAAAGGATTTGATTCATCAGAAAGAATCGGCTATAAAATCTATAGGGAAGCATTGAAACAAGGTTTGATGCTTAGGCCTTTAGGAAATGTAATGTACTTTAACCCACCTTTGGTTATTACAAAAGAAGAGCTTGATGAATCTTTAAGAATCTGTAAAGAAGCTATTGATTCTGTATTGTTGTAAAAACAGTAAAAAAAGATTGATAGCGTATATAATTTATTATTTTTTTTAAAAAAAGAAAAGAAGAATAGCTATTTAAAATAGCTATTAATTACTTATTTTTATTAATTTATTTTTTATCTATTTTTAACTATTTTTCATGTTTTAACAGCACTCAAAAAGTTTTGGTCAAGGTTTTGACCGAAGGTCAAAAGCTTGGAGTTATTCCATGAAAATAGCTGGTTTATAAGGCATTGCATTTCTTGCCTTGTTTTGCGGGTCATAGCTGTCATCAGTATGAATGATTACTTCAGATTCAACTTCAGCTTCAATGAAGTCTTTTGCATCATTTAAGATGGTGGCTTCATCAATCTTACCGATGTATCTTGTTTTGGTCATTTCTTTTGATATCTTCTTAGCAACATTTGCTATTTCCTTTTTGTTATCGTAGATGTTTTGACCAATTGCTCTGCCCATGATTTGACCGATGTCAGGTTTACCGACTTCATCAGCTATTTTATATAATTCCCATTTCCAATCTGGAGCTAAGTAAAGGTGTATTTTCTCTGGATTGGTGTCTACAATGTTCTTGATTTCATTAATGTCCTTAACGATGTTTTGGACAAGGGATTCTGATCTTTCAATCTCTTCGCTGATGAGTTCATCATCATATTCCGGCCATTTAGCAAAGGAAACGAATCCTTCTCCACCGAATTTCTCCCAAAGCTCTTCAGAGGTGTGAGGAGTAAATGGAGCAAGCAATCTGATCCAATTGCTTAATACAGTTGAAAGCACGTAGATTACAGCAGGGTCTTGCTTGTCAACAAGGTCCTTGACTCTGTACATGTAGTGGTCCAAGTCTTTTTTAAGCAAGAACAATGCATGTTGTAATGCTTGTCTGGTTTGGAAAACTTCAAGAGCTTCTGTTGCAGCTTTGATATGCACATTCAATTGGCTGATCATCCATTTGTCAATGCTGCGTTCAAGAGCCACTTCTTCAATATTGGAAAGGTCTAATTTTTCACCTTTGATGTCTTCAACTTTTTGTGCAAATTCTCTAAACCATTCGAGTCTTCTTTGGGTTCCTCTAACTTCTTTTTCTCTCCAATCGAAGTCTTGCCATGGTTCAGCGGATGCCATAAGGAAGAGTCTTACCACATCTGCACTGTATTCCTCAATTGCGTCTGCAAGGAGAATTACATTACCTTTTGAAGAGGACATCTTGTTTCCTTCAAGAAGCCCCATACCGAATACAACAGTTCCTTTTGGCCATTTCTCTTCCGGGTAAATAGCAGCATGTGTAAACATCAAGAAGCTTAAGTGGTTACCAACAAGGTCCTTTGCAGATAATCTCCAATCCAATGGATACCAGTAATTGAATTCCTCTTGAATCTCATTGATGATTTCAGGTGCAACAGTGATTTCATCGCTGTCCACTCCTAAGAAGACCTTTTCAAAGAATGCTTCATTCAAGTCTTCAGGGTCCATATCCTTAAGGTATTTAGCGATTGAATAGTAGGACATGTACATTGTTGAGTCAGATAAAGGCTCGATTAACCATTGGTCGTCCCATGGAACTCTGGTCCCAAGACCTACTCTTCTGGAACAAGCCCAATCATCTAGCCAGTTGAGGTAGTATTCGAAGTTGGAGCGGATTTCTCCAGGAATGATTGTTTCTTGAGCAAGTAACTTTTGGGTCTTTTCAGTCCATTTCTCATCACCATATCTGATGAACCATTGGTCATCCATAATCTTGACAACACATTTGTTACCGCATCTGCAGATTACAGGTCTTTCAGCAAAGTCGTACATGATGTCAGCACTGCCTTCCTCAATCATGTCAGCCTTGATTTCATCTCTGATATATGCGACTCTTTTTCCTGCGTACTTTTTAATATGGTCGCTGATGTATCCTTTACTATGCTCTGCCTTGTACAATTCATCAGTTGCATCCTGCACTTTAGGGTCGTTTTGGTTTTCGATTCCCATTCTTTCAACAACTTCCACAGCTGGGAATTCACCATATCCTTTTACAGTTACAACATTGATAGGATTTGCTTTAGCAACCTCATCAGCTATATCAAACTCTATGATTAAATCTTCATTTTCTTTCAAGTCTCTAAGTGCAATATAGTCTGCAGGTGCATGAGCAGGTACAGAGAATACTGTTCCTGAACCGTATTCAGGGTCAACAAAGCTTGCTGGGAAGATTGGTAATGGCTCTCCATTAAGAGGATTTTTAACGTATTTTCCGATTAATGGTTTAGGGTCAATGTCTCCAACAATTTCCAAGTCATGCTGGTTTGAAAGGTTTAGGAAAGCTTCATTACTTATAATCCATTTTTCACCTGCATTAACGCCGGATTTCACTTCAACTTCAATGTAGTGAACTTCTGGGTTTAACCATACATTGGTTGCAGCGAAGATGGTTTCTGGTCTGAATGTTGCAGGTACGATGTATTGTCCAGGTTCAACTTCAAATTTGATCAATGTCAATTCGTTTACGCCTACACCTTCACCTTCAAGCAAGTCGTGGTCTCCTACAGGGTTCTCATCGTGAGGACAGTATTTTACAGGGTGCTCACCTTGCTTGATTAAACCTAAGGACTTAAGCTTTTTAGCTTGCCATGTAATGAATTTCTGATAAGTTGGATCGATAGTTCTGAATTCCCTTCTCCAATCGATGGAATAACCCATATCGTCCATTACAGTGTGGTATTCGTTACTGAAGTATTTTACAATGTTTATTGGGTCTTCCAATTTTGGGAGGGTGTCATGAGGGACCTTGTGAACTCTTTCATATAAATCAAGGGTCCATGGGTCTTTCCTTTTGATTCTGTCTGCAATTCCTATAACTGGTGCACCGGTTACGTGCCATGCCATAGGGAATAATACATTGTAGCCTTCCATCCTTTTGAATCTTGCAAATACATCAGGTACGGTATAGGTTCTACCGTGACCGATATGCATAGCTCCACTTGGGTATGGATAAGCTACTGTTATGAATAATTTTTCTTTTTCATTAGGGTCTGATTGAAATAGCTTGTTCTCTCTCCAGATTTTTTGCCATTTCTTTTCAATTTCGTTATTAGTCACTAAATCACCGTTTTAGTTTTTGATAATTAGATAATTGCGATAATTAATAATGCAATTTATAATTTAAAAATTATATTGAAATTAATTGAATCATTAGAAATTAATTAAATAATTAATAAATCATATTATTTTATATTTATTATTTTTATTAAATATAAAATTTTCATATTTTAAAGGATTTCCATCATAAAATTGATTGAAAAATAAAATAAAAAATAGAATTTTGATGGAAGGGTGAAAAATTTTTGTAAAATAGTTAAAGAGATAATTTAATAGTTAAGGGAGTAATTTAATATTTATAGTGGTAATTTAATAGTTTAAGAGATAATTTAATGGTGGAAATAAAAAATAAAGGAATTTTTTAAAGAATCTTTATAAAATTTGAATTGACAGCTATTCACTATCTATTTTCCACCTCTTGCATTAACATTGGTTTTATTGTAATCAGTATTTCCATTAGTTTTTTTGCTGACCATTTGTCTTATGACACCAAATATGGTTTTTACAAGCACCATCCCATCTTGTCGTGTTTGACTTATCAAATAACCTGGCCTAATATAGAATTTTATGAACGCTTTCTTTTGAATGCTTCTCAGATCATCTTTTGAACAATCAATTGTTTCAAGGATAGGATTTATAAGTGTATATTTGGACCAATCTCTGATTTTAATCAAATTTTTCTCAAATGTTTCTTTATAGAATCTTGTTCCAGGGTATGGTGTAGCAAGGCTGAATAAAGCATAATTTGGTTTTAGGCTACTAACAAAATCAATAGTTTTTTTCATGGATTCCCTTGTGTCTTCGGGCATTCCTATTACACATGATGCAATTGTCCTGATTCCAACTTTTCTAGCAAGTTTAAATGCATTCATTGTTTTACGCACTGTAATGTTCTTATTCATTTTATCAAGCATTTGCTGGTCTGCACTTTCCACACCCATGAATATTGTAATGCATCCTGCATCCTTCATCATTTCAAGCAATTCTTCACTAAGCGTATCTACTCGTGAAGTACAACCCCACCAAAACTTAAGGCCTCTTCTTTTAATCTCTTCACAGAAGTTTTTCACGAATTTAACATCTAATGTAAAAGTGTCATCCATAAATGCAATGGTATCAATGTTCTGTTCTTGCAACCTCATTTCAATTTCGTCAACTACATTCTCATAGGACCTTCTTCTTAAATGCTTGCCATGCAATGCTGCTGAAGAACAGAAAGAACATTGCATTGGGCATCCTCTAGTTGTTATGATAGTCGCAACATTTGTTGTGATATTGAGAATTTTGTATTTTTCCATAGGGAATAAATGGAAAGCCGGGAAAGGCAATTCATCCAAATCTTGAATAGGTGGCCTATCAGGAGTTACAATTATTGTTTTGTCTTCTGAAGTGTCATCTATAAATGCGAGACCTTGAACATCTTTCAAATCTCCTCCAGATTCAATTTTCTGAACAAGTTCCAGCATTGTGTATTCCCCTTCTCCTCTAACAATCACATCAATGCTTTCCTCTTCTTTTAACAGGTTTTCATATTCAAAAGTTGGATGATATCCCCCTAAGACCACTATGGTGTCTGGCTTCACATTTTTAATCTTGTCTGCTGCATCCAAAGCAGCACCAATAGTTGGAGTAAGTGCACTTATGGAAACAATGTCCGGGTTTCTTTTGAGCATCTCTTCACCGATTTCATCATAGCTCAATTCCAAGGCAGAACTATCTAAAACATCAACGTCATAATTGTTTTGCTCAAGCACTGCAGCAATGTATCCTATGCCAAGTGAGGGGGCTACAACACCGAGGAACTTGTATTTGGAGTTAGGTTGTGGCGGATTTAAAAATGTTATTTTCATTTTATCACTGAAACTTTATTTTTTCTTTCTTTTCCCCCTTTATAAACATGATTTTTTTTTAAAATCTTATTGTTTGAAAAAGCATAATGCTATATGATTATCTTTTAAGTCAACTATTTGGCCTATACGATAAATGATTTTTATATATGTCTCTATTATAACTGATTTTATATAAAATTTTTCAATTTATGGAGGATCCATTAGGCTTATGTTTTTCCATTTAAAATTCATGAAAATTAAAAAGATAAACTTTATATGTAAGAAGAATAAAATAACTTATTGTTACTAAAACTTTTAGATATTCGATAATGATTAATTATTTTGCATTGAATTCAAATCAAAAATAGAAAGTTTCTTAATAGATTAATTATTTTGCATTGAATTCAAATCAAAAATAGAAAGTTTATTAATAGAATCCTTAGGATGGTTTATATGGCATTTAAAGATTTATTCAAATTTAAGCAAGGACAAACCACTTTCATATTTGTAGGAGGGAAAGGGGGAGTAGGAAAAACTTCCATTTCATCAGCTAAGAAAACATTGATCGTATCAACAGATCCTGCTCATTCATTATCAGATTCACTTGAAGTGAATATTGGGCATTATCCTGTTCAAATCAATGAAAACCTCTATGCAGTTGAAATTGATCCTGATAAGGCAATGGAAGAAAAGCAAAGAGCTTTGGAAAGCCAGAAGTCTGTAGCAAGTCCTGACCAATTGATGGGTCTTGACTTTTTAGGTGAGCAAATGGATTTGGCTTCAGCTTCTCCTGGTGCTGATGAAGCAGCTGCATTTGAAGTGTTCTTATCTGTGATGACTTCCAATGAGTATGATGTTGTAGTATTTGACACTGCGCCAACTGGTCACACTTTAAGATTGCTTTCATTCCCTGAAATCATGGACTCTTGGGTAGGAAAACTAATGAAAGCCAAAGCAAAATTAGGCACTGCAGCAAATGCATTGAAGAATATCATCCCATTTATGGATGCAGCAGATGACTTGCAGTCCAGCAAGGAATTGGAAGAGACCAAAAAGCAAATTGATGAAGCTAAAGCAGTTCTCTCTGACCCTGAAAGAACCACATTTAAGATGGTTGTCATTCCAGAGGAAATGTCTATTTATGAATCAGAAAGAGCTATTGAAGCATTGAATAAGTATGACATTACAACTGACAGCATCATTGTAAATCAGGTCATGCCAGACATTTCAGATTGTGACTTCTGTCATTCAAGATACATGTTACAGCAAAAACGTCTCGCACTCATAGACCAAAAGTTCTCAGACCAAGTCGTTGCAGAAGTTCCTTTATTCAAGGATGAGGTTAAAGGACAAGAGAAATTGTTAAAATTAGCTGAAATCCTTTATGAAGGAAAGGACAATGATGAAGTCCAACAGAATGTAATTCAGTTGTAATTACATTCCCTAATTTTTTTATTTTATTTTATTTCACTTCTTTACAAAGACAGAATTTACAGGTAAAGTAGTCTTTAGATCTATTTTTCAAATCTTTCCTTATGTCACAGTAATAGTTTATTTTTCCATCTTCCTCTTTTGTAAAAACAGTTTTCCCATCTCTGAAATCCATTCCCACCGGATGCAATGGCTTTTTGGCAATCAGACTTAAATAAACACAGATATAGGTGATGAATCTTTTGAATATGTCTTCGCTTTCAGGTGAGCATCCATCAAAGAATTTAGCTATTTCCTCTTTGATTTCCTCTATCAGCCTATCTGAAATTTCAACATTTTCCTCATCTTTAATGTCTAATGCCATGATTTCGTAGTAGTTCTCAATATTGAATGCTGAAACCTGCTTTGATATCGGATTTATGTCTTTTTCTTTTATTTTTTCTTCCAGATATTTGATGTCATAATCCTTGATGTTTTCCCTTATTTCTGCAAGTAAGTCTCGTGCTTTCATTTCAATTCCCCGTATCTAAAGCATTCATGAATGTGATTATTGATTACTCCAATTGACTCCAAGTAGGAGTAGATTATTGTGGTTCCAACAAATTTCATTCCCTTTTTCTTCAAGTCCTTAGCTATTTTGTCTGAAAGGGGAGAGTTGGTGAGATAGTTCTCTTCAGTGTCAACCAATATTTTATTGTCTGTAAAGTGCCAGATGTAGTTGGAGAAAGAGTCGTATTCCTTTTGTATTTCAATAAAGACCTTTGCATTGTTTATAGCAGCATTTATCTTTCCCTTATGTCTGATTATTCCTGCATTGCTTCTGAGCTCTTCTATTTTCTTTTCATCGTAAGCAGCTACTTTTTCAACGTCAAAGTTATCAAAGGCTTCTCTAAAGTTCTCTCTTTTCTTTAGTATTGTAATCCATGCAAGTCCAGCTTGAAATGACTCAAGTACAAGCAGCTCGAACAGTTCCCGGTCATCATGTGTTGGAACTCCCCACTCTTCATCATGATACTTTACATAGATTTCCTCTACATCTTCAGTATTTTTATAGTTTAATTCTATTTACCTATTGTTATTTTTTAAAATTATTTATACTAAAAAACTATAATGATTATTATATGTTGGTTAATGCAGATTTACATACTCACAGTAGCTTCTCAGCAGCCACTTCAAAGGATATGGTGATTAACAATATAGCTCCAAAATCCCGTGAAAAGGGATTGAACCTAGTTGGAACTGGAGATGCTTTCCATCCAAAATGGCTTGATATTGTAGCTGAAAGCACAGAATATAAGGGGGATGGAATATACTCTCATAGAGACTGTGATTTCATCTTGACCACTGAGGTTGAAGCTCAGCACAAGATTCATCATGTAATCATTTTGCCTAATATCGAAGTTGCCCGTGAGCTTTCAGAAAAATTGGTCTCTCCAAACAAGTATATTGATGGAAGGCCAAGAAGCCCTTTAAGCGGTGCAGAACTCCTTGAGCTTGTAAAAGAGTATGATTGCATGATCGGTCCAGCTCATTCATTCACTCCTTGGACTGGCATGTACAAGACTTATGACAGCATTTATGATTGTTATGAAAAGGCGCCTGATTTCGTTGAATTAGGTTTATCTGCAGATACAGACATGGCGGATACTGTAAAGGAACTCGCTGATTTTGTATTCTTAACCAATTCTGACGCCCATTCGCCATGGCCTCATAGATTAGGTCGGGAATTCAATCAAATAGGGATGGAAGACATTTCATATACATCACTTCAAAAGGCACTGAAGCACAAGACTGTAAAGGCAAATTATGGCCTTCTTCCTAATTTGGGAAAGTATCACATGACTGCATGCACAAAATGCTATAAAATCATAGACCCTGAACTTGCAAAAGCCAATGGAATGAGATGTTCCTGTGGTGGCAGGATCAAGAAGGGAGTGGATTTTAGAATAAGTGAAATAGCTGATTACAAAGAGCCTCATCATCCAAGCCATAGGCCACCATATGTCCATTTAATGCCTCTTGCCGAAATAATCAGCATGATTTATGATAAGGGAATTACAACAAAAACCGTTCAAGGGGTTTGGCAGAAATTGATTGATGCATATGGCCCTGAAATCGATGTTTTAATAAACACTCCATTAGAGGACATTTCAAAAATAGATGATAAGGTAGCTCTTGGAATAGAAGGATTTAGGAATAAGACCTTGAATGTTGTTCCTGGTGGCGGGGGCAAATATGGTGAAATATCTTTCAATGAGGACTTTAAGAAACCGGAGAAGTCTGAAAAAATAGTAACTTTAGATTATTTTTAAAAGCTTTTTTGAGTTCAAGAGATAGAAAAAAGTCATTGATTATTTTTAAAAGCAGGCTTGGCGGGATTTGAACCCGCGGTCTTTAGATTAGGAGTCTAACGCCTTATCCAAACTGGGCTACAAGCCT
>OMSA01000038.1 GCA_900313645.1 uncultured Methanobrevibacter sp. | reverse complement strand
CCATTGACATTGATCCTATTTAGAGAAAAATTCGGCTGCAAATGCATAGGAATTGAAATCCAGGAGGAAGTGGCTGAACTTTCAAGAAAAGTCATCAAGGCGTTAGGTCTGGATGACGGCATAGAAATACTTGTCGGAGATGAAACATTACTTAAGGAAATTGACTATGACATCTTGATGGTGGCCGCATTTGCCGAGCCTAAAGAAAGAGTATTTTCAAATGTATGGGAAATCGTTGATGAAAAAACACCAGTTCTTGTTAGAACCTACAGCGGTATGAGAGCAATACTTTATGCCCCTCTAACCGATACCATACTCAGAGGATTCCACAAGGAAATAATGTTGCTTCCTATTGGAAATTCAAACAATACAAGCGTATTGTTAAGAAAAGTTATTTAAAAAATTTCTTTTCTTTAACTTTTTTTTAAAAAAAAATAGAAAAATTGAGAGAGATTATGCATTTCTCTCAAGTACAAAATCTGCAATGTCTGCAAGTATCTGTTTAGATGAAGAATCAGGTAATATTTCAAGTACTTCTTTTGCTTTGTCCACAGATTCTAGTGCGAGATTGTGAGCATATTCAATAGCACCACAATTATTCAAAATTTCAATTGCTTCATCTATCTCATCTTGGGAGTTTTCATCTGCTTTTAAGATTTCAAGCAATCTTCCGGACTCATCACTAGCCAGACCTTTTATTGCAATAATGGTCATCTTACCTTTTCCGATATCAGAACCGATTGGTTTACCCAAGGTTTCCTCATCAGCAGCCAAATCAAGATAATCATCCTGTATCTGGAAAGCAAGACCAATCAAACGACCGTATTCATACATTGCATCAATGACTTCATCATTTGCTCCGCCCATAATAGCTCCCGCTTTGGTAGCTGCTGCAATCAAAGCACCGGTCTTTTTGAAAATCATTTCCATGTATTCATCTTCTTCTACATCAAACCTTTCTTCAAAGCCCATATCAGATGCCTGACCTTCACATATTTTAACACATGCATCAGCAACGGTTGCTAGAGCCTTATTGTTCTGTTCAGAGCTGGTTCCTTCAGAACCAATAATTATTTCAAATGCTTTGGAAAATAAAGTGTCTCCAGCAAGAATGGCAACGTCATCTCCCCATACCTTGTGAACAGATGGCATTCCTCTTCTCATATCGTCCTGATCCATTATATCATCGTGAATTAATGAAAATGTATGAATCAATTCAATAGCTGCACCTGCTTTAAGAGCAGATTCCTTTTTTCCACCAACAGCTTCAGCAGTTATTAATGTTAAAGCAGGCCTTAGCATTTTTCCGCCAGCACGAGTTAAATAAACTGATGCCTCAGCCAAATTTTCTGGGGTGATTGTAGATAATTCCCCTTCAATTGTTTTTGTAATGTCTCCAGAATAATTTCCAAGAACCTCTTTTATATCACTCATAAATCTTCCTCCTTAACTTTTAAAAACTTGTGCTTGAGCATTTCTCAAGATATGTATGTCATAACCGATTCTATATCCTTCTTCTTCAGCAAGTTCTGCATAAGCTGCAAGCATTGATAAATCTCCGTGTGCCGGAATAATATGTTGTGGTTTTAACATACGTAGGAATTCCCTGTGGTCTTCTCTTCCAGCGTGTCCGGAAACGTGAGCATTAGGATAAATTCTAGCACCTTTAAGTTTTAATCTCCTTTCCATAATATGCCTGTTAGCAGCATTGGTCGGGTTTGGAATGATAGGTGCGGATATAATAACGTTATCTCCTTTTTTAATGTTGAATGGAGTTCTTCCATTGGCTATTCTCGGAAGCAATGCATCAGGTTCCCCCTGGTGCCCTGTAGTTACAAGCAAATAGTTTGCCCTGTCCTCATCCGCCTTCATTAAAGCCTTGTTAACCGCTTTTGGAGAACCGTAGATGCTTGCGTTTTTAGGCAAGTTCAAAATGCCCAATTTTTGTGCTATTCCACAAAACCTCTCCATGGATCTTCCAAGGAAAAATATTTCCCTGTGGCTTTTTTTAGCTATATCTGCAATAGCCTGTACACGTTCTACATGAGATGAGAATGTTGTAACAATCATTCCGGTTTTCTCCTGCAGAGGGCCTCTCATTACATCTTCCAATATGTTCTTAGCGACTCTTTCGGAATGGGTTTTTACCTCATCATAATTTTTGGCATTGGTTGTCTCAACTATTAATGCAAGTACTCCCTTCTTACCTATTTCTTTTAATCTTTTATAATCCGGAGGCGGTGACACCTTTTGGTGATTGTCAAATTTAAAGTCCAAAGCATAAACAATAGTTCCTTCAGAAGTGTGTAAAACCGGAAAAACAGCCTGTGGAATACTGTGTGTTGATTGCACAAATTCCAAAGTGATGTCTTTGGAAAGTTTTACCTTACTTCCAGGGTTTAAAACCTTAATAGGATTGGTTACTTTAAACTTACGTTCCCCCTTAATTTGTTTTTCTATTAAAGCAGCGGTATACGGTGTTCCGATTAATGGCGCATCATATCTGTGAGCCAGTTTAGCCACTGCACCAATGTGATCTAAGTGACCATGAGAAAAGACTATTCCTTTGACTTTACCGTCAACATCCTTCATTAATGTATCGTCCGGAATAACCCCTCTTTCAATTAAATCCAAACTATGCATCCTGTCGATATCAGTATCTTCGTGCATACTTATTCTGTCAAGGTGGATTCCCATATCAAAAATAACAACGTCATCGTTGATTCTAACGGCAGTCATGTTTTTCCCGACTTCCTGATATCCACCTATAGCGATAATTTCAACGCTCATGTTTTATCTCCTTGAATAAATTTGTGTGTTTATACCTCTTTCATTTAGCCATTCCCTTGTTTTTCCGCGAATGACTAATCTTGATTGTTTCAATTCTTCAATATTATTTGCTCCAACTAAAAACATGGCAATTCTTAGTGAATCATTAAATCTTTTAACAAATGTGTTTAATGCCTCTTGAGAAGAGCAGTTTTTCAAAAACGGCAATGCCATACCTACAGCATCTGCACCAAGAGCGATTGCTTTTGCAGCTTCAAGACCTGTTCTTATACCTCCTGAAGAGATAACTGGAACATTGACATTATTAACAACTTCAGCTGTGGAAATGGCAGTAGGAATTCCCCAATCCCAGAATGTTTCTCCAAGATATCTGTCTTCAGCCCTGTATGTTTCAACAGCAGCCCAACTGGTTCCACCGGCACCTTCTATATCAATAAAATCAACACCTGCATCAACCAGTATTTTAGCTGACTCGGCTGAGATTCCGCAGCCGGTTTCCTTTGCAAGAACAGGTATTTTAACTGAATCGGTAATTTGTGCGATTAAATCTGTATAGCCTCTTGCATCTAAATCACCTTCAGGCTGTATTGATTCTTGAAGAGGATTTAGATGAATTGCCAAAATATCCGCATCCAAAATTTCAACCGCTTTTTCAGCCAAATTCAATTGAGGTGCTCCAATGTTTCCTACAAGCAAACAGTCCGGCGCGTTTTCACGCACAACAGTGTAAGTGTCTTCCAATTCAGGATGTTCGCATGCCGCTCTTTGAGAACCAACTCCCAAAGCAATACCATTATTTTCAGCAGCAATAGCTAATTGCTTATTAATTTCCTTTGCAGCAGGATGTCCTCCTGTAATTGCAGTTATAAATAAAGGTGAGTCTAATTTCTTGCCAAAAACAGAAGTTGACAGATCAATATCATTCTTATCAATTTCCGGCAAAACATTGTGGATTAATTCAATATCTTCAAATCCGGTAGTCTTGTTTTTAAACTCAACATCATAATTTTCACAAATTAATAAATGCTCTAATTTTCTATCTGAAATCATGTGTTAATTTCCCCTTGAAATTATTGTTCCTTTTACTTCTTCGTTTTCTAGTACTTTGAAAATATTATCTTCAACTTCAGCATTTATTATCTTAGATTCGATTCCCAAATCTGCCAAATATAAAAGCTCTTTGATTTTTCCAACCATTCCACCTGTTACATCAACATTAGTTGTTCCTTCCAGAGTATCCAAATCCTTAAGTGATGTGAACTTATCATAAAATATGGCATCATCATGTGTTTTAGGATTCTTGTTATACACTCCGTCCACATCAGTTCCCAGAATAACCTTTTTAGGATTTAAGTTCTTGGCCAGATACTGGATAAGCTGGTCACCTGAAATGACACAGAACTCCAAATCATCATCCAAAACGACATCACCATAAATAACAGGAACAAATCCTTTATTCAGATATTTTTTAAACAAATCCAAATTTCCACTAGTTATTCTTTTATCGGTTGCAGTTATGAAACCTGAAGCAGGAACCGCAATGGCAGGTATGCCTTCGCTGATGAAAGCTTCACAGATAAACATATTCAATTTTTTAACTTCATTCTGGATTTCACAAAAGCCTAATCTCTTTTCACCATACTGGGATTCGTCGAACTTTTCCCCAATTTTGTGTTTTTTGGCAGGAGGGTGTCCAAATGAACCCGCTCCATGAACAATGATTAACTGCTTAGGTGAACAGTCCAGTGAAGCCTTAATCTCAGATGCTATTCTTTTAAGGCTAATATCATCAACTTCACTTGTTTTTGAATCCTTATTAGTTAGAATACTTCCGCCAATTTTTAAGATAATCATCTAATCACGGTAAACCCTTGAAGAAACTCCTTTTCTAGTAAATCTGATTTTCAAAATGTTATCGTCACGGTCGATAGCGCTTGCCACTTCATCAACTTTTCCAGGACAAAGGGCAATAATGCTTCCTCCACCACCAGCACCTGTAGTTTTTGCACCAATAGCGCCGGCTTCTCTTGCATTATATACCATACGGGACAGCTCTAAGGTATTTACCCCTAAAACATCTAAAAATCCGTGATTGATATTCATCAATTCCCCGATTTTATCAAAATCTCCTTTTAAAATTGCCTGTTTGGCATAATTAGTCAAATTTCCCATAGAAGTGATAACCGGATTTATTATTTTCGGATTTCTGGTCTTAAGATTTTTGACATCCTTAACCATTTTTCCGGTATTTCCATGTTTTGTAGTGTAACCTACAACAAATGGGACATTGAAATTAACATTAAAATGCTCAACTTTCTTGTTTCTTGATAAATAAACAAGACCTCCATAAGTGGAAACCAAAGTATCCAAAGGACTTGCCACACCCTGAACTGCCTGTTCAACCATATGTGCGTCATGAGCAAGAGATTTTTTATTAAAACGAATATTGTGATATCTGTATAATGCAGCAAGCATTGCTACTGTAACTGCCGCTGATGAACCCAAACCTGAACCAATAGGCACATTGGAATTCAGGGTTATGTCAATTGGGCTGTGATCATGAACTCTATAAAGACATTCTAAAATATATCTAATAATACCTGGTTTTCCCTTGAGTAAAATATATTTTTTAAATCTAGACATCAATTCTGCTTCAAAACCAATATCTGGAGCTCTAAAAATAGTTTTTTCACAATCAGATTCTTTAATTGTTATATAAGCTCTTTTATTGACTGCCCCTGCAATAGCAGGTTCTCCGTAAACTACTGAATGCTCTCCAAATAAAATTGTTTTTGCCGGAGCAGAAGCTTTTGCTATCATAAATACACCTTACTTAAAAACACCTGAAGCATAACCCACTACCGATGAGAGATCTCCTGTAACATCTCCGCTAGTACGATAAGCCAATATTTCACTGGAATTTTTCCCGCAACGCTTTGAAAGCGAGATGGTGGTCATCACAGGACCATATCCGCACATTGTAATGTTATACTGCACAACTTCTTCAAAAAGCTTGAATTCATTCATCTCTTCAATATCCTCAAGAACAAATCCGTCAACCTTATTTGCCCTTTCCTGAGTGTTGAAATGAGATAAATCGGTGCTTGCAATAACACAATATGATTTATTTAACTTATTTCCAGCTTCAAAAATCGCATTGGCCAAATCGTTTGATGTTACAAATGTCTGTTTGCCCATTGTAATTGGAACAATCCTAAAGTCAGTAGAAAAATACTGTAGGAAAGGTAGCTGAACTTCTATGCTGTGTTCGCGAATATGTGCCGAAAAATCACCGGACGCTATATCCGAGAATTCTATAATGCCGTTTGCAAATTCGCTGTCCACTTCAACCGTTCCCAGAGGAGTTTCCCATGCTCCCTCGTTGAAAACTGAAATTTCACTACCCAATCCGGTATGGTTAGGACTTATAATTATAAAAACTTCAGGAAAACCATTCTTAACTATTTCACAATAACCTCTTGAGGCTACTGCACCTGAATATTGATAACCTGCATGAGGAACCATTACATTGATAGGATACTCATCTCCTTCAAATGAATTTAGGGTTGGAATGTAACCAACACCAGCTTCATCTGAAAAACAACTTTCAATAAGTTTTTTCAGACTTTCAGGATTATCTGGATAAAATGCTCCAGCAACTGCAGGTTTTCTTAACATCTTAACTCACTTAGAATTTAAGTTCGAATTCAGTTGCATCAATATCAAGATCGCCGTCTTCAGGAATGTCTCCTCTTTCTCTTAAGATTTGTCTTGCAAGTAACCAGTAAACTAAAGCGATAGCTTTTCTACCTTTGTTGTTTACAGGTACCGCAATATCAACAAAACTGAGTAAGTTTTCAGTATCACATAAAGCAATAACTGGAATACCATTTTGTTTGGATTCTAAAATTGCTTGTGCATCGGACCTTGGGTCAGTTACAACAATGATTTTTGGTTCAATGAATTTAGCATAATTAGGATTTGTTAAAGTACCTGGGATGAATCTTCCAGGAATGGTTTTTGCACCAGTCAATTCACCGAATTTTTTAACAGGAGCTTGACCGTATTGACGGGTAGCCACTACTAAAATATCTTCAGGATTGTATTTTGCTAATAATTTTGCAATTTGTCTGATTCTTTCATCAGTTTTTTGAATATCTAAAACATATAAACCGTCAGATCTTACTCTGAATATGTATTTTTCCATGTCACTAGTTTTTTGCTGAGTTCCAATGTGTAAACCAGCAGCTAAATAATTATCTAAGTCAATTAAAAGTTCATCATTTACCATTTTTTCACCTACATTTAAAAGTCATCTTCAATTTTAATACATTCATTAGGACAAACGTCCATACATACTTCACAATAACTACAATCTTCAGGATTGTTGATTGTAATTTTATCTCCTTCTAGAATTAATACTTCCATAGGACAAACATCTGCACATTCAGCGCAGTCAGCGCCATCGCATTTATCGTAATCAAGAATTACTTTTGACATACTATCTCTCCA
Organism: uncultured Methanobrevibacter sp.; assembly: GCA_900313645.1. GTDB lineage: Archaea > Methanobacteriota > Methanobacteria > Methanobacteriales > Methanobacteriaceae > Methanocatella. Next base: position 3,945 of record OMSA01000038.1, on the reverse strand, counting down.
AAACTTTTAAAATTTACCCATTCTTGAATTTGGAAGTTCCTCCTCTATACGGATAAGCTCATTCAATTTAGCTATTCTTTCCCCACCGATAGCTCCGGTTTTTATCAAAGGAGATGAAAAACCAACAGCCAAGTGAGCGATTGTATCGTCAGTGGTTTCGCCTGATCTGTGTGAAACAACAGGCACAATATCATTTTCCTTTGCCAGTTTTACAGTAGCATAGGTTTCTGATAGTGAACCTATCTGATTTGGCTTGATAATGATAGCGTTTGCAGCTTTCATTTCAATACCTTTTGCAAGCAACTCCTTATTAGTCACGAATAAATCGTCTCCACAAATGAGACATTTATCTCCAACCTTAGAAGTCAATTGAGCAAATCCGTCAAAGTCAGACTCATCAAATGGGTCTTCTACATAAAACATATTATAAGTATCGATAATATCTTTTACGAAATCAATTTGTTCTGCGGTATCTCTTTTGATACCATCCTGAGCATAAACATATTTCTGCTCATTTGCATTCCATAACTCGGATGCAGCCATATCTAAAGCAGGCCTGATTTCAATACCTATTTCATCACTGACCTCTTCACATGCCTGGGACTGAATTTCCAAAGCATCGGCGTTAGTGATATTAGGCACCCATCCACCTTCATCTCCTTTACCTCCGGTAAAAGAGGAATCTTTAGATTGGATTAATTCTTTTAATTTTTTGTGAATAGAAGCATTAGCAAAAATTGCATCAACAATATTAGTGGCTCCTGTAGGAACAACTAAAAATTCTTGAATGTCCGGAGCGTTTACACCTGCATGAGCGCCACCATTCATCATATTTCCTAACGGATACGGTAATTCATTGATTAGATTACCTCCGATGTATTTGTAAAGTGGCATATTAAAAGATGCGGCAGCTGCTTTAGCTACAGCCATGGAAATGGCAACAGTAGTGTTACCGCCGATTGCAGCCAAATTTTCAGTTCCATCAATTTCTTTTAATATTTCGTCAATAGTTGTAACATCACAGGCATCCATTCCAATAAGTTCGGAAGCTATCAGATCTTCCATTTCCCTTACTACAATGTCAACTCCGCCTTGTGGAAATGATACTACTTCTTTTGAACCAGTACTTGCTCCACTTGGTGCAGCAGCTCTACCGAAACCATTCCAAGTAATCACATCTACTTCAATAGTCGGATTGCCTCTGCTGTCCAGTATCTTACGAACTTGGACGTCTTCTATTATACTTCCCAAAAAAACACCTCAGTGTCAATTCAATTTATTACCAACCAACCTATATTTTGAAAAAATCAGTAAGTTTCTTTATAGAGTTGTATTGGTATTTACTATTTTTTTTAAATAATTGGAGAATAAATAGAATAAATCTATTCATCTCTAATAACATCTAATGGTAAAACTCCAGCTTTAAGTTCTTCGTAAGCTATATCAATTGGATCTAATGAGCCAGTGATATCCACTAAAGGTTTTGCACCCATAGAAATTTGAATTGCTCTAGCTCCGAGAATTCTAGCTCTTTCAAACCTTGTTAATTTTTTATTTTTATCCATAAATATTACTTCCAGTTTTTAGGCATATATTTTACCAAGATTATATTTTTTTAATTAAAAAAATATCCCTACAATTCTTTATTCCCAGGTTTCCACATGGGAAATTAACATTCTTCTACAACAGTATCTAGTTAAACCTAAATCATCTAAAACATCTTTAGAATCTTCACCAGCAGCTACTCTTTTGTTATATTCATCAAAGTATGCTGATACAGGTTTTCCGCAACTTAAGCATCTTATAGGAATCATTATATCATCTTTTTAATTTAAATAAAATATAAAAGTACAGAATTTATCTGTAACTTTTTTGTTTACGAGCTCTTGCTCCAGGACCACCATATTTTTTAGGTTCTGAACGTCTTGGGTCACCTACTAACATGGTTCTGTCATATTGAATGAATTTTTCTTTTAAATCCATATCTTGAGACCATTGTACGAGTCCTTTAGCAATTACCATACGTGCAGCTTCAGCTTGACCCATTACTCCACCACCAATAACGTGAATATTAATATCCACTTCATTAGCTAAATCTCCAGCTAAAGTTAATGGTTCTTGTAATTTAAGGTTTGCAAGCTCAGGAGAATAGAGTTCTAAAGGAACTTTGTTAATTCTAACTTTACCAGTTCCTTCACGAACAGTACCTCTTGCGATAGCTGTTTTACGTTTTCCACTAGTATGAATAACTTTAACCATAATTACACCTTCCTATCTAAAAGGTAGCTCCTAAAAGTTTGGAGATTTCTCCTAACTCAATACCTTTTTTAATATCTTTGTATTCTGCTTCAGGAACTGAAGTGAATTCGACATCAGCATATTCAGCAGGTACGCCAACGAAAGCTTTTAAACCTTTGAATGCTGTTTTACCTTTAGATTTTTTGAAAGGTAACATTCCTCTTACAGTTCTTCTAAATATATCATCCGGTCTTCTAGGATATTTAGGACCTAAGTCACGAGGGTTAGAAATACTTGCCCTGTCAACTCTTTGTTTGTATTTAGCATAAGCCCAATCCTTGTTACCAGTTAACATGATTTTTTCAGCGTTGAGAACAACAACTTCTTCTCCTTCTAAAAGATTTTTACTAGTTACACTAGCTAATCTTCCTAAAACGCATTTTTCTCCATCAATAACAATCATAACACACATCCCCTATTCGAAAATCCTAATGTTTGATCCTTTAGGATTTTTATCCATAATTTCGTCAATTGAGATGCATTCTCCACCAGCATTTTCGATTTTTTCTTGTGCTTTAGCTGAGAATTTTAATGCTACGACCTTTCAAGTCTTTGTGCAACATCTTTCCAAATAGCTGCATCTTCATTTCTTGATTGTTCATAAAGTTTATTAATAAGTTCAATAAGGTTAGGATTTGTTTTTACTACTTTCTTAACCATTATTTACTTCCTCCTTCTTCACTAAATCCGATAAACTTATCCGCTTTTTCACCTAATACGTCACAAGCTTTTAATAAAACTTCTTTAGGTGGCATTGCTCCATCAGTTTCGATTCTAAAAATGAAATCATTTGGTTTGAATCCAACATTGATGTAACCGTTGTCAGAAGCTCTTACACAGCTTTTACACATTGCACAGTTTTCAATGTCTAAGATTTTAATCTTTTTAGATCTTCTGTCTGATTTTAAAACGCCTCTAGGACATGCCTGAGCGCAATCGTAATCAATTTCAACATCATCATTGAAAGTGATTTCAGGATATTGCTTGTATGCACATACAGTTGTTGGCATCCATTTAGCATGTTCTTTTCCATAACCCACTTTAGCGACAGCTTCAATATTGAGTTCTTCGCCTTCTTTAAGTTTTACTAAAGGTATGGTGTCGTATACTGGTTTAATTTTTGAGTCTGAAGATATTAAATCCTTTGAATAAACTACTTTAGGTCCTACTTCGTTTAAACTAAACATAATTCCATTTGAAAACTCTTCCCAATCATCATCTTCTGGTAATGACAATCCTTCAAGAGCATCTAAATCAGAAACTAAAGGAGTTAAACCAAGTCTATGAGCAAGTACCTCATTAAACATTGCTGAATCATTTTTGATAATATTCACATCTTCAATTGCTATTTTTGGTACATTAACCATTGCACATCTTCTAATAGCATTAACAAAAGGCACTTCAGCATCACGAATAACGAAAACAATTTCATTTTCGCTTTGACTTCTAACTTCTATCTCCATATTAAACCCTTCCGCTTAAACTCTTCTTCCTCTTTTACCACCAGGTCTTCCAGTACCGTCGTGAGGAATAGGAGTAATATCTTCAATTTTTCCTATTTTAATTCCAGCTCTTGCTAAAGCACGAATAGTTGCTTGTGCACCAGGTCCTGGACTTCTAGGTCCATTTCCACCAGGAGCTCTTACT
>OMSA01000145.1 GCA_900313645.1 uncultured Methanobrevibacter sp. | reverse complement strand
GGTTGGGGATGAATTTCACAAAAAGGCATCTGAAGATATTAGTTTTCAAATGCTCTCTCTATTTCTTTATATATTATTTATTATTTAAATTAGTTTATATAATTTTAAAATTGTCTCTTGAGGTTTAAGTGTTTATGAAATGTGTTAATCAGGGTTTGAAGGTTAGGTTGTATCCGGATGAGGATATGGTGGTTAAAATTAATCAGAATATAGGTAATTCTAGGTTTACATGGAATAAACTCTTAGAAGACTATCAAAAAACCTATAAATTATTCAAATTCCATGGTTACAGTAAGTTGAAGTGCAACATGACCACTTTTAACACCATGTTAAATATGCTCAAAAAAGAACATGATTTTTTATACTTAAGCGAATCATCAAGCCTACAACAAGTTTATAGGAATCTTATACATGCTTATAATAAGTTTTTCAATGGTGAAAGTGATTATTCAAGATTTAAATCCAAAAAACATGATAAAAAAGCATTCAGAATACAAAACAATGGCAATATAAAAATTAAACCTCATACAATTATTTTACCAAAATTAGGGGAGGTGTATTACCGGAGTGCGACAAGCTAGGACCAGTAATTTGTTATATGTTTAATTAACATATGTTAGTGCAGTTATATGAACTGATAACGTTGTTGTGCGCGTTATTCTCCCTTGAAACTGCGTCACCGGTAACGGTGGGGTGGGTTGCATAAAAGGTAAAGCCTAATTGATGCCATAACTTCCAATGGCACAAAGGCGAGAGAAAGATTAGTATTGGTTAACGACCGTGAACTCCTGAAAAAAAGCATCGTCATACACAGCAATGGGTAGGAAGTTTCGAAGAGCCATTGTACTACTGGATAAAAGGACATACATGAGTTTCGGTGCATGTATATAGGACACAACCCTCATGCCAGTCGGTGTAATTGGAGAACCTAACCTAATCGTATCTAGCAACTGGTTAACTTGGTAAGCCCAGAACTGCCCACTTGACGTGGTAGGGTGACCGTGAGGAAATCTGATGTTCTTTTCTGGGTATGGGATGCTAAAGGAAGCAAATGCCCGCTTTAATCGAAAGATTATCAGTAAACTGACAAATATAATAACTGTGTGGGATAGGCTGACTTTTAGCAGGTGTATCTTTTGTTTCATTTAAAACGGAAGATATCTTGAATGTGAAATAAATATAAAATTTTATGAGAGTGTGATTTAGGCAATGAAAACTGGATATAGCGATATATTGCAGTCTGTGGAATCAGACAAAAGAGTACTTGAAAAAGAGTGGAAATCCATTAACTGGAAATCTCTTGGGTACGCCATATTTAAGATACAAAAACGGATATTTGAAGCAGAGAAAGTAGGTGACTATAGAAAAGTTAACAGTCTATGTAGACTGTTAGTTAATGATAAAAGGAGTTTATTATATGCTATTTATGTAGTAACCAAAAGAAATAAAGGTAAAAGAACTAGCGGTATTGATGGTAAAATCATAAGAACGGATAGTGAACGTATGGCTCTATTTTATAAACTTTCAAATTACAAAATTAGCCTACATAATCCTAAGCCGGTTCGTAGGATTTATATTCCTAAAAAGAATGGAAAAACAAGGCCTCTAGGTATTCCTAGTATTATTGATAGAATATATCAAGAAATATGTAAGTTAGCATTAGAACCAACGTGGGAAGCTAAGTTTGGAGCGAATAGTTTTGGTTTTAGACCTCTTCGTGGAACTGGTGATGCTATTGCAAAAATACATGCTCATACAAGAGGTTTAAAGAGACTATATGTCTTTGAAGGAGATTTCAAATCTTGCTTTGATACTTTGAATCATCAACATATATTGGATAAATTGGGTAATTTTCCCCTTAAAAAGGTGATTAAGAAATGGTTGGAAGCAGGGTATCTTGAAAATGATGTCTTTTATAGAACCAGAACGGGCACTCCTCAAGGAGGAATTATATCTCCATTGTTGGCCAATATTGCGCTTCATGGCATGGAAGAGGCACTTAATATCAAATATCGGAGAAGAATAAAGAACAATCGTTATTATTATTCAAATGAATCCAAATATGTTGTTATTAGGTACGCTGATGATTTTGTAGTGTTGTGTAAGACATTGGAGGATGTAGAAGCCTTGTATGGTTTGTTAGATGATTATTTGAATGAAAGAAGTTTAACTTTGGCTTCGGATAAAACAAGGATTACAAATCTATATGATGGTTTTGACTTTTTGGGATATAATATACGATGCTATAGAGGTAAAGATCGTGATAAGGTGCTTATTAAAGCATCTAATGACAGTATCAAATCTTTTATGCACAAGGCCAAAGTTATCATTCGCAATTGCTACCCATGGAATCTTGAAGAGAGTATTACACGCCTTAACTATTTAATTAATGGGACTGGTAATTACTGGAAGAGAGGTTCAAATAAGAAATTGTTCAGTAAAATGGATAATTATATCTTTAGACTCTGGATGAGACAAATCAAAAGATGGTATCCTAATAAATCTACTAAATGGAGAGTTAAGAAACATTTTAAAGTATCTGAACATCCGGGTCATAATGATAGATGGACTTTTACTGACCCTAAAACTGGTAGCCAAGTGGATAAAATGTCATGGATTAGTATCCAATATCATAAATGCATTAAATATAGGGCTTCACCTTATGACGTTGAATATGATGAATATTTCGATAAACGCTTGTTGAAAACACCTTTCGAGTATTTATTTGGTTAACTCATATATAATAACTCCAGTTATCTATTGAAATAGTCGTTTACTTTCTTATAAAGTATGCTTGAGCCGAATAGTGGTGAAAGCCACACGTTCGGTTCTTAGGAGAGGAAGGGAGAGCAATCTCTCTGACTTATCCGACCAAGTAAAAAATATC
>OMSA01000067.1 GCA_900313645.1 uncultured Methanobrevibacter sp. | reverse complement strand
CCACCATTAGAATAAAGCACATAACTGAAACGCCAGATATTTCCAAGACCAACTGCCGCCCCAATCATTGCAAAAATAAATGCTATTGATGAATCCCATTGCGCTTGTTGACTCATAATAATATATAAGTTATTTTACATATAAAATTGTAATGAATGTGTTCGACAAATTTATGATGGGTGAAACGACAGGCATCAACTGGTGTTTTGAAAACAGACATTTTTTACAGAGACTGTCCGACAATGGAATTAGTCGCGAATATGTTGTTGATTGTCTGATGATGGAAGAACCGATAAGCTGGGAGCACGTTGAACGTGACAAGTACGCTGTCGTTTACAAAGCCCCTGAAAACAAAACCTATAAGGAAATAAGGTTGCTTATGGCATGTAACGGAAATTCAATTGATCTGATTACTGTCATGAGAAATAACGAAACTACAACCAATCGCCAGAACAAGCAGTACCAGTCAGATAAGAAAAAAGAAATAGAAAAAAAGCGTCTGAAAGCCTTATCAAAAAGAAAATGGTGATTTAAAAGAATAAACTTTTAAATCAAACTTAAGTTTACAAAATTAAACAGACCGAATCTGAATAGAATTACGCCAGTAGCTCCACCGGAAACTGCTGCTACAGCGTCATTTTTTAATTCACTGGCAGGCAACTTGTTGACGTTTGAGTCAGACCTGTAAGACTGAAGACCTGCCCATATTTCCGCTTTGGTGGACTGTTTTGCAAATGTCTGTGTAACTGACTTGATCCATGATGCGCCAGCATTGTAATTGCCCTTATAAACCATCGGCACAATGGCGTCGAGATACTTGCCCATAGTGGCAATGTCCTGACCATAATAGTATTTCATTGATGACGGTTCAGGCATTACAGCCGCTGAAACAATCAGATTCTTATTAATAGCATGTATTGCAGTTGTCGCCTGTTTGACAAATGCATTTACAGCGTTGACTGAGTTGGTATACTTATAAGCGGTTCCAGGATATCTCAGATAATCGAAGTGGATTCCGCTGACACCCTTAATTTTTGCATAGGTTTTTGCCATATTGACTCTTGAATTAATCAGGTTATAATCAATATTTCCGTTTTTGACTGGATTGAGCCAGTTTCCGTTATAAAACACCTGCATCCATATATGAACTTTAATTCCATAGGTATTTGCTGATTTAATCCAGCTTTCAACCTCATTTTTACCATATAAATCAATTGCATAATAATTTAAGAAAATATGTTTAAAGCCATAGGTTTTAAGGGTTTTTAGGTTAACTGATTTCATATCATATCCGAAAAGCCACATTCCAGTATTTTTAACCGGCTGTGCTCTGACTTTAATAGTGAATGTTTTAGAAGCGGCATTATAAATTGAAGTTTTTGCAAAGGACACCTGTAGATTGTAGGTGCCTGCCGCTTTTTTAATATAGCTGGTTGATATTCCTTCAGCATTTGTTTTTCGGACATATGACTTTCCACTTATTTTATAAACAATCTTAGCATTTTTAACCGGATTGCCTTTAGCATCAGTCAGTTTAATTTTAAATACTCCGAGAACCCCACTGTAGTAAACAACAGAGTTGGCTTTGGAAATAACGGTTGGAGCTCCCTGCTTTACAGTTATCAAAACAGTCCCGGTTGTGCCTTTGATATTTTTTTCACCTGCATATGTGTATCTGAAGGTATATGCTCCTTTTTCAAGGGCGATGAAAATTGAAGCCTGACCGTTGGCGTCTGTAACACGGGTAAATATTTTGCCCCTTACAAGAAATTTGACTGTTCTGTTAGGCAGCGGTGTTGTACCTGCTTTTAAAGTTACGGTATACTTGTTTCTGATTCCAACGTATGCAACATAGTCGGAAGCCTGAATGTTTGATACTGAGGAGCTGACTACAAAAATTGTTGTTTTTCCACTGGATTGGGAATATTCTCCATCTTTTGCAAAGGAATAGCTGACATCATAAGTTCCGGCGTTTAAGTTGATTTTAACCTTAGCAACACCATCAGGATTGGTTTTGACATTGCTTGAAACACCATTTAAAGTGATTCTGATGGTTTTGTTTTCAATTCCATCCCCATTTCCATCCTTAAGAGTCACTGAAAAATATTGGCCGTTGACTAATGTTGTATCGGCACTTGTCAGTGAAGTATTAATGTCTTCTGAATCATTTTCACCTGTAAGCGGCTGTGAAGCATCTTCAAGAGAGTTGTCTTCTTCCAATGCAAGTTCCTCACCGATTTCTTCTACGGCCAGATTTTCAACATCCTGTGTTTCAGGACCGAAATCGTTCAAATCACTTGCACTGATAGCGCCTATTGTGAAAAATAATATTAAAATAAATGATAATATCAATGTTTTGTTTTTAAACGAAATTTTTTCACCTACCTTAAAATAATTCTATCTAAAAACATATATAAATCTTTTTACATTAAAACTCCCTTTAAAATAGCTTAAATGATTAAAAAAAACCTAAAAATATACCGAAATAAGTACTAAAACAATAATAATATTGAAATTGCCTATAATAAGATTAAATAAAGCGAATTTATATTAAAAATATGATGACTTTTCAAGATTTGAAATAATGATTAAAAAGCAATTGAAATAAAAAAAGAATAATAATTAACTGATAATACTAGCTATCAGTTAAATTAAATCTGAATTTTCCAGTTCCATTACTTGTAATTTCTAATTGGGACAATTGAGGAGATAATCCGTTAAGAAGACTTTTACCATCATCAGGTCCCATATGCTGAGGCAGATAATTAGAAATGTAGACCGGATAAACTGTGCATTCACCCTCGTCATCGACCAGGTCAATCTCAACAAAATAAGCCAGATGTGTTTCCGGATTAGCTTGGTCAAATATGAAGTTACCTAATGAATAAAAGATAGGTTTACCTTTATACATCTCCATTCCATGTGTAACGTGAGGATGTGAACCTATTACTACATCAGCACCGTAATCAATCAGTTCATGAGCAATCTTAACCTGATTGTCATTTGGAGAGACGGAATATTCATTTCCAAAGTGCATATATGCAATGATTAAATCTGAATCATTGTTTTCGGCAATTTGCTTTTGTGCATCGGCTGAGTCATATGCAGAATAGCCTGGATTTGAGCCGTTGGCATAAGGCAAGACCTCATACGGATATTCGGCAAAGTTTTCGGAATCCATATAATTAAGGATTGTAATTTTTCTTCCGTTTACCTCCTTAACAACAGCCTGATGAGCCTCATCCTCAGAGTTTCCCGCACCCAGTGGAGTAATGTTCGCGTCTTTCAGGTATTTAATAGTATCTTCCATACCTGTGTGGCCGTAATCATAAACGTGATTGTTTGCAAGTCCTGCAACAGTAACGTTGTTGGCCCTTGCAAGAGGAACGTAACTTGGATCGCACTTGAGCGGAACATCCCCTTTTAAAGCATCACTGGATGTTGTAGCCGCATTTTCAAAGTTAATCAGCAGCAAATCGACATTTGAAGTCACATCACTAACGCCACTGAATGGTGATGAATCCATACTTAAGACACCAGCCATATTACGTGCAAACATCACATCTCCAGTGACTGCTATGGAAACGTTCTCCTTCGGTTCAATATTGACAACGGATGTATTCGGATTAAATATTGTTGCCCAAACGGCAAATATCACCAAAAATACAAGGGCTATCAATAAAATATTTCTAATCTTCATCACTAACAGCAACCTCTTCATCTTCTGAGAAAAGTTGATTCAACATCCATTGAGAGTCATATTCCATTATATCGTCATATCCCTGACCGACACCTAAAAACATGATTGGCTTTTTGATTACATAACCGATTGAAAGTGATGAACCGCCTTTACTGTCCGCATCGGCTTTTGTAAGAATTACACCATCGATATCAATAGCTTCATTGAATTTACGTGCCTGTTCGGTAGCATCATTACCTGTGATTGCATCACCGACGAAAATGACCAGGTCCGGTTTTGATACCCTCTTGATTTTCTTCATCTCATCCATAAGATTTGTATTTGTCTGCATTCTTCCTGCAGTATCGATTAAAACCAGCTCCTTTCCCTGTGCGCGTGCATGTTCAACAGCGTCGAATGCAACGGCTGCAGGATCGGAACCCTTCTTATGCTTGATGATTTTAACTCCGACATTGTCGGCATGGTGAGTTACCTGCTCAATAGCGCCTGCCCTGAATGTATCTGAAGCGGCAATTACAGGAGTGTATCCTTTTTTAAGGTAGTAGTTTGCAAGCTTACCTATTGTTGTGGTTTTACCTGTACCGTTAATTCCAACAAACATGACAACAAGAGGCTCTCCCTGAGCTTTCTTTTCTTCAATCATTTCTGTCATGGACTTGCCCGGAATGGAGATGATTTCTTCAACTGCATCCCTTAATGCATAAAAGGTATATTCGGTGATGTCATTGCTTCTTTTGATTTTTTTACCGACCAAATTCTCTTTTACGCTTTCAACAACTTCGGTTGCAACTTCCATTGCGACATCAGCCTGCAGAAGTTCCATTTCAAGCTCGAATAAAATATCTTCAACGTGTTTTTCCTGAATGGTCTTTTCACGTACGAATGAAAATATTCCTCCTTTAGCCTCACCGTCAGCTGAGATATCCTCGCTGTCCTTTTTGCTCCTGCTCCAGAAGCGAGACTTCTCCTCTTCGGAGTCATCTTCATCATTATCTTTATCCTTATTTCTGCTCCAGAAATGTGATTTTTCCTCTTTTTCATCACTAGCTGGTTCATCGCCAACCTCTTCTGCTTCAACAGATTCCGGAAGTAAGTTTTCATCTTCCGCTTCTTCATCTGCCTTATCCTTTTTTCCGAATGAGAAAAATGAAAACCTTGAACCTGATTCTTCCTGAAGGTTGTCCTCAGCCTGTGCTTCCTCTATCAATTCCTCTTCTAGCTTTTCACTAGTTTTAGAAAATTTCTTTTTTAATGATTCAAACAAAATTAACCCAACCCTGAATAGTTAGTTTAAAAAATTATATGGTAATAGGTATGTATCTTATAATATTTAAAAAAATAGAATGTCGAATGGTTATGAATATTAAATTATTTAAAAAAAAAGAAAAAAAATTAGGATAATATTAACCCATCTGGGTCATATTACCTTGAGCAGCCGCTGCAATTTGCTCTGCTTGAGCCTGAAGATTTCCAGCTATGTCAGTTACTTGCTGTAAGTTAGCAAGCATTTTGTCTAAGCTGTCTTTTAATTCTTCTTTTTGCCCGGAAATAATTTCACGAGCTCCGGCAGCGTCTTTTCTAACAGCAAGTCCTGCACCGATACTTACAATGATTTCATCAGTGTCTTTTAATTCACCTTTAACAAATGAACCTGCTCCAACAGGAACAAATGCTTCAACCACTTCTTGTCCTTCAATATCGTCCAAGGTAGCGAACAATGCGTCCACTTCAGCAATGGAAGCCTGGATAAGTTCGATTTGTTGACGAATTAAATCGGCTTGTTGTCTGTACACATTAATTTCATTAAGAAGATTGTTTAATCTTTGTTGATCTTCCATAATAACGCCTCATAATGTGCCTATAAAATTTCTTTTACAATTGGGTCTAAAACATCTTCAGGAGCAATTTCTTCAATTGAGTTGATTGAAATTTGGTTCCTGGTGATTGCGTGTTTACTTCCGAACCTTTCGTAGATTTTCTGTTCTACATCAGCTTCACAAGTAGCTTTGTATTCTTTGGTAAACTCGTGGTTTTCATCACCCATTACAAAAGTACCTTTTACTCTGTAAATTTTAGTTATCATATAAAATCCCTCTGATTATTAATTAAAAATCATCTAAAAAGCCTAACGCTTCTTCAACTCTAGCCATTTCAGGACCAGTACTATCTTTAGCAACAATTGCACCATTTGAATTTCCAATAATGCAAGCACCTACTAATGGAATACCTCTTCCAACAGTACCAATGTCTCCTTCAACACCAAATACTTCACGAGCAAAGTTAACTTCAGATTGGAGTGCGTTTGTACTCATCAAAAACCCTTTGTTGGTGACTTTAATCAAAGAACCTATGATGTCGCTTCCAACAATGTGGGATGTTTTAACATCAACATCCAAGGTTTCCTCAATGACTTCCACCGCTTCAGGGCTTAAAAACGGACTTGCTATTGCCCCGTTGTCATTTGCTGCCACGATATTTCCGACAGCAGTGTATTGACCAGGAATAGTAGCCACTTTTAATCCTGCATCCTCAAATTGTTTAACTTCCCTTTCCAAAACATGTGGGGAAACAACAATACCATTTGAATTAGCTACAGCTAAAGATCCTATAAGGCTGCTTCCAGATATAGAAGATTTGACGACTTCAACATCTAATGTTTCCTTAATAATATCTGCTTTCTCATCCAAGAGAGTATAAGGAACAATAGCCAAATCATCAGTTGCAAGGATAAATACTCCTACATTTGGATTTCCTACAATATCGACTCTTTTCAACATATTGTTACCTCACATTTATTGGTGTAATTATTCTGCCAAAGTAGCTGTTACAACACCATCATCATCTTTAACTGCTTTTACAGTAATTTTTGAAGGTATTTTTTGGATACCTCTTGCCCAAATAGCATGATTGATAGATTCGTCTATTTTGACTTCACTAGCTTTCATGTGTTTGGTTAAAAAGATTTTAATTTCCCTAATAGCTCTAGGAGCTCTGATAGTCCTTTTAATTTCTTTAACGTTTCTAAGCGGAATTGTGTAAACTCTTTCCATAATACCCAATGTCTAGGTTTAGGTCTGTATCTAAGTTTACGGTTAGTTTTAGCATAAGCCCAGATTGGAATTCTCCTATTTTGTTTGTTTGCTTTTGCCATTCTCAATTTTTTAGCTAATGGTTTATTTCTACTCATTTTTTCACCTTAATAATAATTATTGTTTATATCCGATAACACGAGTTTGATAATGTTCAGGGAATATATCAAGAGAATTTCCTCCCATCTCATCAATCAAAGTCCTTATCTCCACCTCAAAATCGGAACTGTTGTCCTTGTTGGATTTTTCGTGTGATATTTCAAACAGATTTTCAGTTATAAGCTTTACTGATTTGTGTCCAAAACTGTCAAGATTTATATACTGCACCTGTTTTCTATCTTCAAGACTTTTTATCTGATTGATATCTAATTTTGGAGTTCTGTCGTCTCTTCTTGTTCCGTCTGCAATAATATCATGATCATCAGCCAGCGCTTCAATAGTTTGCTTGTGGATGTATTTTATTCCATCATTCGGAAATCCGTCATCTAAAATCATTTCACAGGTTTTTTCCAGAATGGATTTGTCCATTTTCAGGACATTATGTTTAAAACCCAATGCGTCTGCGGATTTTGAAGCTGGAACGTATGAATCATAAACGCCGAAGTTTGCAGTAAATAATTCAACATCAAGACCTAATCTTTTAAGCATGACCGCCACAAAAGATGAGTCTTTTCCACCACTATATAAAACAGCTGCTTTCATTGACATTATTTCCTTGTAATTTTAATTTCTCTTTTTTGACCTGCTATTTGTCTTAAAAGTACTTTCAACTGGTCGTCAGTGACTTTGCCTCTAAGACTTCCGGCCTGAGCTGATTGAATTAACTGTAATTCAATTTGATTTACCATTTCAGGTTTTGTCAATTTAAGATTAGCCAATCTTTGACGAGCTTCAGGAGTCATAATTTGGCCCAAAATTTGTTTTTTCTGAGCTTCAAATTGTGCTTGTGCCTCTTGCTGTTGTGCTTGAGCCATTGCTTGTTGTTGAGCTTGGTTTTGCATAGCAGCTTGCTGAGCTTGTAATTCAGCCATTCTTTTTTGACGAATTTCATCTAAATCGCTCATATCAAACTCTCCCAAATAATTAATTAATATTTTTCAAGTTCAGGAATGTCTTTAATTATTTCTCCGGAAATTTTATCTAAAAAGGATCTTCCTTGAGGAGTAACAACTCTTCCGCCTTCAACTTTTTCTACATATCCTGCGTCTTCAAGTTGGTGGAGTGCGGTTCTGATAATAGATCCACTACCTTTTCTGAATACTTCAGGGCGTACACCACGGTCTTTTTTACCACCGTAAAAAGTTCTTAAACTTTCAACACCAACAGGTCCATCGATGTAAACTCTTCTGATGATTGAAGCAGCTCTAATAAACCACCAATCAGCATTTTCTGGTTTTCTTTCTTTGTGAACACCAGTTCTGACAAAATTGGACCATGCAGGAGATTCAACATTATCGTTTTGCTTAAATTCTTCTGCGACTTTTTCAATTAATAAATCTGCAGGTACATCAAATACAGTAGTCATATTAATTCTCCAATATTAATTTTATTGTAGCTTAATCCACTGTAAATTTAAGACCTAAAAAAATAGGGCCTGTAACTCTAAATTTATAATGTTTAAGGCTTTTTCTTGTAAATAACAGCGACATGACCTCTAACATCAATCAATTTTGATTTTGTTTTAGAGACGATTTCGTCGATGTATTTATCTTTATCTCTAGCGATATTTTTTGCAAATTTAAGTTTAACAATTTCATTAGCTTTAAGCTGGCGTTTGATTTCTTCAATTACATTATCGTTAACGCCGGATTTACCAATGTTAATTGTCATCGCATTAAGAGCTCTATTCATCATTTCTTTCTTTTCGTGACTCATATTTAGCTCTCCTTTTTAACTTTTTTTCCTTGCGATAAGGAATTTTCATTACATGACCACATTCACCACAAAAAATGTTAACTTCTGAGTTAACTAGCCGGACGGTGCAATTGTGACCAGGCTTGAGAAAGGATTTACACTCTTTACAATACCTTTTAGACCATTCGTATGGTACTTTCGTATTGTATTTGGTGGACAATTTTAGTGCAAGTTCCACATAGCGATTTGATCTTTCAGGATGGGTGATGAATTCCATCTCAGCACGATTAAAAAGAATATTCATTCTCTCAATCGCTATATCAATCATCCACTTTGGTCGTTTTCCTCTACTCAAAAATATCCTCCTTTAAAATGTAGGATATAATATTCAAAATTGAATTAAAATGATTTGCGCAAATTAAAACAAAAACCATAGTTAAGATAACCTTAGGTTAATATGAATATTAAAAATAATTATGTTTATTGGTACTTATAAAGGTTATGAATTTTAGCCAGGTTAATGAAAAATTTGAATTTTTTAAAAAAAAGTTAATGATTGCCAACCAGCCAGTCCATGAAATCCACATCCCCTACAGGATAGTTTCCGCCATTTTCAATCACACTTTCAATCAGCTCAACACTTTCGTTGACCGACAAATCGCTTACGTCCAGTTCATAGACATCATCTCCGTATTTATCATATGCTTCAGCTGAACATACTCCCAGTGCTTCAGCTTCCAGATTTTCACGGATTTTTGATCTGGAATAATTCCTTTGCTCCAGTCTTGCCTCGAGGATTTCCGGACGGACCCTTAAAACGATTATCTTGTCTGCCCCGTCACACAGATGAGTCAGATGCCCCTCAAAAATAAGCAATTCATCACAGTTTGCAGTTATCTCACCTACATATCGTGATAATTTATCAATGTCTATGACTTTATAACCCTTTTGCTCATCAATACCTAAAACGAAATCATGTTTGATTGCCAAATCATTGATTTTAATTAAGCGTCCATTTAATTTAGAAGCAATTGTTGTCTTGCCCGTACACGGAGTGCCGGTTATGAATATAGCAGTCATGAAATACTATTTATAAAAAGTGACTTTTAAAATTAATCGAAAAAAAGAAATAAAAAATAAGGGAAATTTTCCCCTTATTTAATTGTTACTTTGCCTTTTAAGATGTTTTTGATGTACATTGCACTGTAAAGGTAAGTTGCACCTTTTTTAAGACCTTTGGTAACTTTAGCAGGTATAATCACTTTAGCGATACCTTTGCTATCGGTTTTTGCCTGATAGATTTTCTTATAAAACTCAAACTTAATGAGTTTACCAGGTAATATATAAAAATATAGAAAAAAGAGGTTTTTTAAATAATTTTGAAAATGAAAAAAAAGAATTTATTTTTTAAGGATTATCCTCAGCACATCCTCATCCTCAAGGACATGGTCCGGACCAACTTTCTGGCCTGGAAACTTCACTGATGTTCCCCAAACCTTTGCATGCCTGAAGTTCTTAACAAACTCTCTGTGAAGCTTACCGCAGGCGTCAATAACAGTTGAACCTTTTTTAATAACAAGAGGGTCTTCCATGTCTGCCTTTCTGCCCTGCGGTTTTAGATATACCCTTACAAGGTCAAGATTATCAAATATGATGTCTTTAAGCTCATCGATATTTGTGTTTTTATCAGCAGAAATCGGAATGAACTCCGGAATGTAATTTTTTAACTCCTCAATATAAGCATCATCGACCAGGTCAACCTTGTTTAGCAGTATAAGCATCGGAACATATGATTTGTTACGGTCAAGAACGTCAATGAACTGATCCATTGTAACATCATCCCTGAAAAGAACGTCAGCATTGATATATCCGTACTCATTTAAAATTGATCTGATGGTTTTTTCATCCAGATTTGTAAGTTTGCAGGTACTGGATACCTTAACACCACCAAGCTTTTTCCTTTTAACAGTCACGTCAGGAGGATGCTCATTTGGCCTGATACCAATATTTCGCAACTCCTGCAGGATAACATTCAGATGTTGCGGGTTGAAAGTGTCTAGAACAACTAAAATCAAATCGGCAGTTCTTGCAACAGAAAGAATTTCCTTACCTCTACCTTTACCGCTGCTTGCACCTGTAATGATTCCAGGAATGTCAAATACCTGTATTTTAGCATTTTTATGCTCCATAACACCCGGGACGATATCAAGGGTTGTGAACTGATAGGCTCCGACCTTACTTTCCGCATTGGTGATATTGTTCAATAATGTGGATTTACCTACGGACGGAAAACCGACTAAAACTACGGTTGCATCACCTGATTTTTTTACATGAAAACCTTGGCCTTTAGAGCCTCCGCTACTTCTCTGCAGGGATTCCTCTTTTAGTTTAGATAATTTGGCTTTAAGTTTTCCGATATGGTGGGAAGTTGCCTTGTTATAAGGTGTCTTTTGAATCTCTTCCTCAATATCTTTAATTTTTTCTTCAATGCCCATCCTAGGTTTACTCCAAAATTAGATTATTATAATATTAAATTTTCATAATATAAAAAAGTTTACAGAAAGAAGATGTAGAATGCCAATACGCTTTTCAGATATTGAATTTGAATTGAAAACAGAAAAATAATATTAAAAAAAAGAAATTTGAAGGTAGTTGATATTAACTACCTGCTTTTGTATTTTCATAATTTACTTTGAATAACAGTACACCGTTTTCTGAGTGAACAGGCTCAAAGATATTTTGATTTCCTCCACCCAACAAGTACAATTGAGTAAACATGGAATTGGATAATTCATTACTCATCAGGATTGGAGTGTACATGTTATCTTCACCCATGATAAACAGAGTGTAATTTCCATCGCTTGCACCCTTGATGGATTCGTTTTTAATGACATATCCGTTTTCAATGATTATTTGATTGGATGCTTTCAATGGGTTGTATTCAGATCCGTTCACCTTGATTGGGTCACCGCCATCGGTGTAAACTGATTCGACATGGGCAGTTGTAGTATTATTGCCGCTACCCCTTTCAATTACAGCGTTTACAGTCATACCTTGGTCTTTGAGAAGTTCCATCTTGCCGGTTGAACCCGGTTTAACTTCCAGTTGATTATTTGGTATGTAGTAGTTGTAATTTTTAGAGCTTTGGTTATCGAAGTCCCATGCACCGAAGAAAGTCCACCAGCCAGCTTTTTGAAGCATATCTGAAGATGCTACAAATATGGTTGGTCTAGGATTTTTAGGGTGTGAATACTCGAGCACCTGTTTTGCCTCATCAGAGCTAAGGTGATATTTTGTTACTAAGACCTTTTGAGCGTCACTAGCTGATCTCGGAAGGATATCAATCAGTATGTCGGTTGCCTTACCAGGTTCGCCAGTCACATTGATTAAATAATCGTCAGCAAGATTACCTTTTGTATTCAGCATTCTGAAGATTCCTGCTGAAAGTTCAAGGTCATCTGTTGTCATTGCCTGACCCAGCCAGAAAGCACGTTCCCCTGACTGAGAACCTCCGTCGAATGTTACCTGTCTGTCACCAGCAACTTCGAAGAGGTAACCGTAGTCCCACCAGGATGTAACGACGGTATTTTCAGGTTGGGTTTCATCAACCCATGCCAATGCGTTCCACATGTAATCGTTTGTACCAGGAACAACGTTTTCAGAAGTCTGATAAGCACCAACAACGCTTGGAGTAATCAATGCTAAAACCAATGCAATTATTAAAACGTATTTTTTGATTGGAACTTTTTTAGTGTCGGCACTGGATTTAAGGGCAAAAATGGTTACATAACCGATTATTGCAATTGCTACAAGTGCAATCAATCCATAAACAACGTTGATTGTTGCAAGAGGTACGGCTACAAATACTGCACAGACCAGCACTGCAACAGCCATTAGCTTATCGTTGTCCATTCTGTTTTTGATGTAGTCGCATGCAAATCCGACAAATATTCCTGCTAAAAGTCCGAAAGGCAATACAAGTGTGGTAATGAACCTTGAACCTCTCATTACTGCAATTATGGTTACTACTACCCAAGTAATGAATAAAGTTGCATACAGTACTGTCAATCTTTTTTCAGCTAAAATCGGATTATCTTGGCCGAACTTCAAGTCGGAAAGTGATAATTTGAATTTTCTGTCGTTGTCCAGTTTTTTGGAAGCCGCTAATCTTTGACCTTTTTGAGGTTTTGCTTCTAAAGCTGCGTCCTTATCTGCTTTTCTAAATTTCCAAGCTCTTGAAACGAGAATATACAATACAATTAATCCAGCAAACAATACCAATATACCACCGATACCGTTGACGGCTCCACTGGTATTTGCTAAAAACATTGAAGCCATTCCTGCACCGAGCATGGATGGCATTTGCATCTCTGCAACGGAAATAAGTACGTTCGGGAATCCACCTACAACAACGGAAGCGGATTGCAAGTTCAATAAACCGAATACGCTTGAAAATATTCCAAGAAC
>OMSA01000073.1 GCA_900313645.1 uncultured Methanobrevibacter sp. | reverse complement strand
AAATAAGACATAAAAAAATAGTTTAGAAGGAATCTATGTTCCTTCTTGCCAGTTTGCCATGTAAGCTTTCTGTTTATCTGTCAGTGAATCGATTTCAATGCCCATTGCATCCAATTTCATACTAGCTACGGTGTAGTCTATTTCATCAGGTGCCTTGGTTACGCCAACAGGCAAATCGTTTTCAAGAATATGTTTTGCAGATAAAGCCTGTACGGCAAAACTCATGTCCATGATTTCTGCAGGATGTCCTTGTCCGCGTGCTGCTGAAAGGTTTACCAAACGACCGTCTGCAAGAAGGTAAATCTTACGACCGTCTTTTGTAGTGAACTCTTCAATACTTTCGCGCACTTCTTTAACATCAGTTGAAATTGCTTCAAGGTCAGGTCTGTTGATTTCCACATTGAAGTGTCCTGAGTTTGCAAGCATACATCCGTCCTTCATGTATTTGAAATCGTCTCCTGATATGATATCTGCATTACCGGTTACGGTGATAATCAAATCAGCCTGTTTTACAGCTTCACGAATTGTCATTACACGGTATCCGTCCATTCTTGCCTCAAGTGCTCTGATTGGATCAACTTCGGTAACGATTACGTCGGCTCCAAGACCTGCTGCTCTTAATGCAAGTCCTCTTCCGCACCAGCCGTATCCGCATACGACTACGGTTTTACCTGCGATTACCATGTTGGTTGTTCCCATGATAGCGTCAAAACTTGACTGACCGGTTCCGTAACGGTTGTCGAATAAGTATTTTGTATAAGCGTCATTTACAGCAATTACAGGGAATTTCAATGCTCCGTCAGCGTGCATTGCCTGTAACCTGTGTACACCTGTTGTGGTTTCTTCACATGCACCTTTAATATGTTTTAAAAGCTCTTTTCTTTCATTGTGAAGTACCATAATCATGTCCGCTCCGTCGTCGATGATTATGTCAGGCTTGTGGTCAAGCACCATGTTGATGGTCTGGTAGTATTCCTCATCGTCCTGTTCTCTCCAGCCGTAAACATTCAAGCCCAAATCTGCAGCTCCTGCAACGGCATCGTCGTGGGTTGACAGCGGATTGCATCCGGTCATTGCCACTTCAGCTCCACCTGCCATCAAGGTCAAACCTAAATTAATTGTTTTAGGTTCCAAGTGCAAGCATGAACCGATGGTTATTCCTTTGAAAGGTTGAGTTTCCAAATAATCTTTTTTAATCTGTTCCAAAACAGGCATGTGTTTTTGAACCCATTCAATTTTTCTTACACCTTCAGGTGCAAGAGACATGTCTTTAACTTTACTCATAATATCCTCATAATAAATTTAATTAATTAGATTTTTAACTTTAAATGTTATTAAATATAACTTTTTTTGATATTATTTTTTTAAAAAATTATTGTTTATCCAATAAAATGGCCTGAAAACAAAAACTTTAAATGTATGGTTAGAGCGCACGGCTCATAGGGTAATAAAGCAGTGCTCTAGCTTATTCCTGGGATACCGTGAGATCGCGGGTTCGAATCCCGCCCCCGGCATCCTATATCCCAGGAATTTTCCATCTAACAACTATTTTTTTAAACATATTTTTCAAATCATAACAATTTTATACTTTTTTCAACAGATTAAGATTGAGGATTTGAAATGATATACAACGAACTTGGTAAAACCGGCCTTGAGGTTTCAAGACTGGGTTTCGGAACTATGAGACTGCCGACAATAAATTCCAATGCAGAAATCAACACCGAAGAAGCTTCAAAAATGCTTAAGTATGGAATTGAAAACGGCATAAACATTATTGATACCGCTTATCCGTACCATTCAAAAGAACTGGAAGGTGACGGAAACAGCGAAATATTTCTAGGCGAGTTCCTGAGTGAAAACAGCTTAAGGGACGACATCATTCTTCAGACAAAATCACCGTCATGGCTGATAGAAAAACGAACTGATTTTGATTATTATCTTGACAAGCAGCTTGAAAAACTTCAAACCGACCACATCGACATCTATCTCCTTCATTCCCTGACCGTTCCGGATTGGGAAAAGGTAAGGGACTTAGATGTCTTTGACTTTTTGGATGATGCGCTTTCAAGCGGAAAGGTTGGACACATCGGATTTTCATCACATATTGAAATCGACTACCTGATTGAAATAATCGACGAATATCCGAAATGGGAAGTGGCCCTGACCCAGCTGAATTATCTTGACGAATACTACCAGTCAGGAGTCATGGGTACAGATTATCTAAGACAGGTCAATATGGGCAGCATGATTATGGAGCCCCTTCGCGGAGGAAGGCTTGTAAACAACATACCTCCCGAAATAATGGACCTGTGGAACCTTGCAGAAACAAAAAGAACTCCTGTTGAATGGGCATTGCAGTATCTGTGGAACAGAAATGACGTGGACTGTGTCTTCAGCGGAATGACCAGTCTGGAACAGGTAAAGGACAATGTCAGGATAGCTTCAACAGAGGATGTGATTTCACCAAACGATCAGGAACTGATTCGTGAAGTTGCAAGAACCTACAGAACATATCTGGGAAATTCATGCACCCGCTGCGGTTACTGTATGCCTTGTCCTCACGGCGTTGACATCATCAACTGCCTGACCGAGTACAACATTGCCCACATGATGGGTGATCCTAAGGCCAGTGCCATGCAGTATTTCTCATTAATAGATGATGATTCAAGGGCAGACAGCTGTGTTGACTGTAAGGAGTGCCTACCGTTTTGTACTCAATTGCTGAATATTCCGGAGGAACTTCAAAAGGTTTATGAGTATTTTGGCAGTGATTTCGATCACTTC
Source organism: uncultured Methanobrevibacter sp. (assembly GCA_900313645.1). Lineage (GTDB taxonomy): Archaea > Methanobacteriota > Methanobacteria > Methanobacteriales > Methanobacteriaceae > Methanocatella. The sequence goes on along the minus strand of OMSA01000073.1, from coordinate 4,957 downwards.
TGAAAATACCATTAAACATTAAAATAACTTTTTTTGTACATTTTTATTTTACATTGAACAAACTAATATGAAATTTGAAAATTATATTAATTTTATCCAGTAAAAAAAATAAAACTTACACATTAATATATCAAAAATAACATATTAAGATTTATATATTAAGAGTTGGAAATATAATTCCATGGGAAGATGTTTTCCGACTATTATTTTTTAACATAGTGGAGCTTGATTTGATGAGTGATATTCCAGAAGAAAAAATTGAAAAAGTAATCGAACAAATGAGAGAAGATAACATTAAATTTATCCGTTTACAATTTGTCGACATCAACGGTACCGTAAAGACCATCGTTATTCCATTCACTGGAGAAGACATGAGTGAATTGTTTAATGAAGGAATGCTGTTTGACGGTTCCTCAATAGCAGGATTTGTAGGAATCAATGAAAGTGATTTGGTTCTAAAACCTGACATAGACACCTACTCCAGGCTATCCTGGAGACCTGAAGAGTCAGCAACATGCAGATTCATCTGTGACGTGTGGACAGCAGACGGCGAACCGTTTATTGGAGATCCAAGAGGAGTACTTAAAAAATCCCTCAAGCATTTAAGCGATATGGGCCTTCAGTACAACATCGGGCCTGAACCTGAATTCTTCATTGTAGATATTGATGAAAACGGATACCCGATGCCTTACGATGAAGCGGGTTACTTTGATGTGGAACCTCTCGACAAGGGAGTTGACTTCAGACGTGAACTAACCTTGAACCTAGAAGACCTTGACTTTGAAGTGGAAGCTTCTCACCACGAAGTGGCACCAGGTCAAAACGAAATCGCATTCAAATTCAAGGATGCGCTTAAAACAGCCGATGCCGTAATTACATTTAAACAGGCTATCAAGGCTATCGTAGACAATATGGCTACCTTTGACCAGCTGGATTATAGGGTAACATTCATGCCTAAACCGTTCTTCGGAGTGAGCGGCAGTGGAATGCACTGTCACCAGTCCATATTCAAAGGAGACAAAAACTTATTCTCAGACCCTAACTCAGAAACAGGTCTTTCAAAAGATGCTCTTTACTTCATGGGAGGATTACTTAAACACGCTCCAGCAATTACAGCGATTACAAATCCAATTGTAAATTCATACAAACGTCTAGTGCCTGGTTATGAGGCACCAGTATACAGGGCATACGGTCTTAGAAACAGATCAGCACTGATTAGAGTACCTGCAGCACGTGGAAAAGCAACACGTATTGAATACAGGTCACCTGACCCTGCATGTAACCCTTATCTTGCATTTACAGTTATGCTCGCAGCAGGTATTGACGGTATCCAAAACAAAATCGATCCTGGAGACCCTGTTGAAGTGGATTTATACCAATTAAGCGAAGAGGAAATTAAGGAAAAAGGTATTAAAGTACTTCCTACAAGTTTATGGGAAGCTTACCATTCACTTGAAGAAGACCCATTGATATTGAACGCACTGGGACCTCACGTAAGTGAAAAATTCCTTGAACTCAAGTATCAGGAATGGGACGAATACCGTGTCCAAGTGTTCGGATACGAACAAAGAAAATATTTAGATATCTAATCTAAATATTCATTTTTATTTTTTTGAGATTAGCATGTCAGATTCAGAACCTCGAATGATAGAGATTTTAAGATTTTTAAGTAGCCAGGAAAAGCCTACCGGCTCTAAAGTAATTGCCGATGAACTGAAAGAGAAAGGATTCAATTTAGGCGAACGTGCAGTCAGATATCATATGCAGATACTGGACGAGAAAGGCTACACCGAAAGAAAGGGGTATTCTGGAAGAGTCATTACACCTTTAGGTCGTGAAAAGTTAGAAAAGGGTCTGGTTTATGATCAGGTCGATTCAATCTATTCAAAATTTGAAGAAATGATTTATTTAACTAACTTTAACTATATGACACAAAAGGGAAATGTGGTTGTCAACACATCAACCATTTATGACGAAAATTCGATTAATATAATCAAAGGAATTATTGAAAGTGGTCTTTCCGTGAGCCCTTACATCAATATAAATGAAGATAAAAGTGAGGGCAAAATTGAAGTTACAACATTGTGCGGAACAACCATAGATGGTATACTTCTAAATGAGGGAATAGCATCACAGCCCCTATACGGAGGACTTCTTAAAATCGAAGACTACAAGCCAGTAAGATTTGAGGAACTGATTTCATACAAGAAAACTTCACTGACTCCGCTTGACGCATTCTCTTCACCGAACAGAACATCAGTTTTAGATGTGGTTGACTCCGGTACAGGAGTAATTCCGGCCAATTTCAGACTTATACCTGGAATAGGAAGGGACAAAACCGTTGAAATAATAAATAAACTGGATAAAATTGGAATCGGAGGCGTTATAGGAATATCCGATGAAGGCCGTGACATACTGGGAATTCCGGTTCCCGAAGGAATGGTTGGAATAGCGATTGTGGGAGGAATTACCCCATTTCGCGCAGTTCATGAATCCGGCGAAGAGATTGACATAAAAATTGCTGAAGAAATTAGAAGATTTGATACACTCTCACCGATTACTACAAACATCAAGTACCACTTAAAGCCTGTCGAGCATGACATTCAGCCGAAGATATCATTCCTGCTTTCAAAATCATGGAATCTGATTCAAAAGGTTAACTTCGATATCCAAAAAAGAAAGGGAGATATCGTATCCAACGTATCATACCTGAAAAAGGATGACCTCGACAGCGCCATGAAGGTAATGGAAGAAACCTACAACGACAATCCTAAATATATCAATCCGTACTATAAGCTTGTAAAGCATCCGGCAGATGACGACATGGTTGGAATAGCTACAATATGCAGTTTAAGCATTGATGGAATACTGATAAACAACGGAATAAGATGTAATCCTATGTATGGAGGTTTGCTGGAACTTACAGAACCGGCACTCTTTATTGAACTGATTTCATATAACGGTTCAACAGTAGACCCTCATAAAATATTCATAGCAAAGAACATGACATCCGTCACTCAGGAAGTGGGTCCGAGAAAAATCTTGGCCAGTTTCAAGGAGATTCCATACATATCACGCGATTATGCAGTGGATCTGCTTGATACTCTTGACAAAATAGGATTTTCAATATATAAAATAGGAAAGCCAAGAGAACTGATTTATAATGCAAAGGCCGACAACTATAATTTCGGTATTGTTGCAGGCAGTGGCTTAAACTCAATAGCCGCAATAAGAGAAAAAGGCATTGACATACACGTCAAGGCAATTGAAAAATTAATTCCTTTTGAAAAAATGGATAGATTGTAACTAGATTACAGTTACATCCACCTCTTCACCATCCCTAGGATAGTGAACAAATTCAATTATATCATCCTGAACTTCCAATACGTCGACTTCTACAGTAGCTCCAAGCTCGCTTTCATCAAGTGAAATCAGCAGTCTGAACCCCGGTTTGTCGAAGTATTTTGAAAAATCAACATTCAACACTTCTCCTTCTGCAAAGATTCTGTTATATGAAAGCTCAATTCTATCATGAATTTTTACATTTTCTTTTAGGTAAGCTACAGCTTCAGGTGTTGTTAATTCTAAATTTTTCATGATATCAACTCCGATATATAACAGTATATTTTCAGACATATAAATGTTTGTATTATTACGAACAAAAAAATTTTTAATAAAAAAAGTTTTAAAGGATTTCAATAATGATTTCCTTATCGTCTTGAATATGGCGCAATTCAATCAAATCGTCTTCAAGTTCAGCAAGATCGATTTCAACAGACTGATTTAATATTTCACCATTTAACTGTAAAGCAACTCTAAGACCTTCACCGGTAATTTCGTCTTCTTCTGTGAGTCCTAAAACTTCACCAGGAGCAAAAATACGATTGTAAGAAACTTCCAAAGTATCTCTAACTTTAACGTTGTTTCTGATATATTCAACAGCTTCTTCATAAGTCATTTGAACTTCTTCTACCATAAATATCACTTCTAATAAAAAAAAAGAAAAAGAGAGAGGAATTATAAATTCCTGTATTCTCTGATTGAAGTATATTCGTCGTCTAATTCGCCGTATTCAGCTAATTTTTCTTTGTTAGCTTCAGCGCCTAAGTAAAGGTTACCTTTACCGTTAAGACCAATATCTCCAGTATATTTAATATATTTACCTTCGAAAGTGATACCATCCACTTCAGGGTCAACTACAATACCGTCGAGAACAAATCCTTCGAGTAATCTTCCGAGGAAACCGTGAATGATGATGTTACCGTTTTTCATTTGTCCACCAGGCCAACGGTTTACGTCACCGTCGATTTCAATGATACCTTTGGTCATGTGAATACCAGCTAAGATATCACAGTTACCTTTAACGTGGATTCTTCCACCAGTTAAACATTCACCACATTGTTTTCCAGCGTTACCGCCAACAACGATTTGTCCACCAGTCATACCTCTCCATTCACCAATGTAAGAAGCACCGGTAAATTCTTTGGTATTACCTTCAATTTCAAGGTAACCACCGGACATTTCTCTTCCAGCGTGAGCAGCTGCGTTTCCTTTAACGAGAATGGAACCGCCAGACATTTCTGCACCAACGTGTAAATCTACACTGCTGTTACAGACGATGTTACCACCGCTCATTTTACAACCGATGTATTTTACTCTGTTTAAATCACCGTTTAAAATCATTTCAACTTCATCAGGTCCTGCTGCGTCTCCTTCTACAGTGATTTTGAAGAAGTCAGTGATTGGGAATCTTGAGTTTCCAATTGGGACTTGATATTTAGCGAAATCAGCTTCAGTCCATGAATAAATTTCATCAGGAATTAATTCATCAAATTCTAAAGCGATTGAAGAAGTTTTGATTTGATCAAATGTAATTGTTTTCAAATTAAACACCCCTATTTACCATCAACATCTACAACTATTGGGTTAGATACATAGTGGTCGTGTACTGGATAGT
>OMSA01000150.1 GCA_900313645.1 uncultured Methanobrevibacter sp. | reverse complement strand
TCCCAGTGAAGATGAGGAATAATTCGGAGCCTGATTATTCTTGACGATATAATTTGCCAAGTTTTTGGCTACCACCAAATAATCCGCCTTATACAATTCATCGTTGAGAGTGTCACCAAAAGGAGATTCCGGATCTGCAATGCCTCTAATGATAGCAATATCATTATTATTAGAATTACCAAGTTGGTAAATAGCCTGTGACATCAGATATAAGAATTCCGGAGTGGTGAAAGTCTGTCCTCCAGCACTGACACTGCTTGGCACCTTCTTATTGGTTTCATAATATGATTTCACTGTACTTGCACCGGCAATAATATCTTTGATGGATATTGTATTGGCCGAAGAAGTTGCAGTTGCTGTTGCAGCAGTTGAATTAACTGTTGCAGTTGCTGTTGGAGTAGCTGTAGCAGCGGTTGTATCAACAGCAGCTGATGCAGTATTTATAACAGGTCCGGAAGAAGCCAAATATCCTGTCAGTGATTTGAAATTGACAAAATTAGTGACTCCCCATCTGAATATGATTACACCAGATGCGCCACCATTAATTGCTGATTGTGAATCGGTTTTGATTGCAGAAGAGGACAATTTAGCAGTATTCTCATCAGAAACATAACCCTGCAAACCGCTCCATATCTTTGCACCTTTGGAATTATCCACAAACCACTTGGTAGTGGATTTAATCCATGCAGTTCCGGAGTTATAATTGCCCTTGTAAATCATAGGAATAATTACATCCATATATTGAGAGAGTGTAGCCATATCCTGACCATAATAATACTTGTTATCTGTTGTTTCAGGCATTACTGCACAGGACAGGATTAAATTTGAATTTACACTACGTACTGCCTGAGTGATCTGTTTTACAAATTCGTTGATTGCTGCAGTACCTTTTGAAGTCTGATATGCATTTCCAGGGTATCTCAGATAATCTATATGGACACCGGCAACACCTTTGACATTTGCATACTTCTTGGCTTCAGTTATTTTCTGATTGAAAAATGCCTGATTATAAGAGCCGCTTTTAACCGGATTAATCCAACTTCCATCATAAAATGCCTGCATCCAGATATGAACCCTAATTCCTAATTTATTTGCACTGGCAATCCAAGATTCCACTGCAGACTGACCATGAGCAGTTAAAGCATAGAAATTCAGGAACAGATCAGTAGTTCCTTGAGAGGCCAATGTGTTTAAATTAACACTTTTCATGTCAGATCCGAAAACCCAGTATCCATATCCATTTGAAGACACATCTCTTTTGGCAACTTCAATTTTTGAGGATCCTGATGACGGAGCGTTATCATTATCCCCACTTGCTTCATACTTAAATGAAACAGTATAATTTCCAGGATTTAAACTGACGGTAAATGTTGCATAACCGCTTGAAGAGGTTGTAGCTGTATAAGTTTTTGAATTTACAGTCAATTTAACAGTTTTGCTTGCCAATGCCTGATTGTTTGAATTTTTCAATAAAACTTTAAATGAATTTGAACCCTGATAGAAAGAAGTTCCGCTTTTCCATGTTACGGTAGTAGGAGTTCTTTCTTTAACAGTTATTGCTTTGGAAACTGTTTTTGAGTATAGTTTAGGTTCGGAATTAATCTTATATGTTATAGTATACTGTCCAATAGCCAATTTAATAGGCAGAGAAGCAATTCCCTGACTATTTGTAGTTCTAGTGTATGTTTCACCGTTCACTGTGAAAGTGACGGTCCTTTTTGCTAAAGGAACCTTACCTGCAGTCAAAGCAACTTTAAATGGAGTGTTTGCACCATAACCAAAAGTGGTTGTACTTTTTACTGTTAAGGTAGGAACTTTAGTAGTTATGACAAATAGCTTGTTGCTTGCACTTGATTTTTTATAAAAGTTATTACCTGCAAAGCTGTATTTGACAGTGTATACTCCAGCTTTTAAAGACGGCAATTTAAGTGTAGCAACACCTTTAGCATTTGTTTTTCTACTGTATGTTTTTCCATTTACTTTGAACTTAATAATCTTTCCTTTTCCAGGAGCATAGCCAAAAGCGTTAAGAAGCTTGACTTTTATCCTTTTTGTATCCTTCTTAAGGAAAGTGTACATGTTTGTAGTTAATGAAGTTTTTACAGATTTAACGACTTTAACCTTATTTGTTTTGGTTAAACCATCTTTATTATAAGAAATTATTTTATATGTACCTTTCTTAAGGGTTTTTAAGGATAAAGTAGCTACACCTTTACTGTTTGTTTTTACCTTGTATGTTTTTCCATTAATCTTAAACTTGATGGTTTTTTTAGCCAACACCTTTCCATTACTTTTATAGAATTTTGCACTGAATTTCTTACCGTCAGTATAGACCTTAGAGATATCCTTTGCAGTAATGGTGGACAATATTTTGAAATTTCTAGTTAGGCTATAACCTGTTGCAGGATTAACCGCAATTACCTTGTAGGTTCCAGGTTTAAGATTTATCGCTAAAGAAGCCACCCCATTCGCATTTGTTTTGACAGTGTGTAAAACACCATTTACAGTAATCTGAACATCAGTATGAGCTAACGGATTACCATAGGCATCTAAGAATGTTGCGCTGTATTGAGTGCTTCCCTTGTAATATTTAGTAATGTCTTTTGCAGTGATTGTCTTAGACACATCTATTGTTGAAGAAACGTTGCTTTCATTTCCCGCATCGGAGGAAACTACAGCAACCCCACTATCACTACTTAAAAGATCATTATCATCTGAGTTAGTTGATAAAATATTTGAATTGTCAGATTCTAAAACTTCTTCACTTGATAGAG
>OMSA01000166.1 GCA_900313645.1 uncultured Methanobrevibacter sp. | reverse complement strand
CAATTTCTTATTAAATTTAACTGTTTTTAAACAGGATTAAAAGTTCATAACTAACTTTAATCAAAAAATTTTAAATCAACAAAGTTTTTGAAAGAGTCTATGTAATCAACGTGTTGAAAACACCATATGTTTCTAACAAGATAGGGTTGATAAAATCAATAGCTGATTTTTTGGTTTGATTTAATTGGCCATCACTGACATTAACAGCAAGGGTTGTTAATACCAGATTGGTTTTTAAACCCCGATTATATCAAAGCATTTTAAAAACAAGTTTTCAGTTGATAATGGCTGGCGTTAATGTTTGATGTTTCTGTTATGGGTCCACTCACGGTGTTTACCAATAGATACACGAACAATAACATCAATCAAATCAGTTTCATCCTCTTTTTTGAAGTAATAATAAGCCGGCCCTTCCAGCATCTGCCTTAAATCATAGAATGGCCTTGGTTTGATTGCTTCAGGATGCATCAGCCCATAATTTTTTAATAGCTTAACATTTTCTGTTTCATATTTCTCTAAATTAGATTTCTGAACTTTAGTTGCTACAGTCTTTTCCTTTTTATCAAAAATTTTGGCTATTTGATAGCCTCTGATATATAATATGGCGATTATTGCATATAAAAAATTTGAGCAGAAGAAATTAGTGAAGCTTGTGAAACTTCACTAATGTTTAGGAGATAATATATGGTTCTATGCTCTGAATTTACCTTTGATGATTCTGTTAGGCGCATTCATTAACACACCTACTGAGGTAAGTATGAATAGCTTTGTATACATCGGCAATTCATCACGAATATCTTTTCTCATGAATTCAATCAACGGATAGAAATCATATACGTCTCCGTCAGGTCCTAGTGGAGCGACAGTTGTTCCACTTATTCTTGAGTATAATAATTTCATTCCAGGATTTTGATAGTCCATACCAATGTAGGTTTTTTCAGCTATTTCAGATCCGCCGTCACAGACTGCAGTTCCTAATAAATCAATATTGTCCACACCATAATATGATTTAATAGCTTCAACCGGTTCAACTTGTCTGTTGTTTGCGAACATGTCTGATTTTAATGTAGTCAATGATTTGTAATTGACTGCCATGCTGTTTAAGTTACAAAAGCTTCCAGCTGATTCCTTGAATTTTTCCTGAGCTTTTAAAATGGTAACTCCACTGTCATCACCTGCAGTGTAGTTGTATGTTGCCACTTTAGAGTTGTTTAAAATCATGTTAATAGCTGCTTGCTCAATACTTCTACCAATGAGAATTCCAACGTCCTGAAGCATGTCGTGAACACTGATTAAATTGGAATCAAGCATCTGCGCTGATACATTTAGAACTCCGCCTATAGTGTCAATGGATACAGTGTCACTGACTGGTTTTCTTACGTTTAATTCCTGTAATGTAGCCCCCGGAGCAATGTCTTTAGCCTCACCCAATTGTCCTTTGTCAATTATCTCATCGATATTAACTCTTTGAGACATATAGGTATAATATTGGGAGTTTTCCTCGATTTCCTGCTTTGGAATTAATCTTGTGAATTTCATCCATTTGGCTGAAGTGTCAGCAACAATCTGTGCCATCACTTCATTTTGAACTTTAGAATCATTTCCTTTAGTTAACATTAATATCACCTTATGGCCTGCATTTTCCTGTTAATGCAAGATGCGGTTTGTTTAATAAAACACCAACCTTAGATTGTATGAATAGCTTTGTATACTGAGGTAGCTCATCGTAAATGTCCTTTCTCATTATTTCAATGATTGGATAAAAGTCAGCGATGTTTTCATCACTGGTAATAGGTGCTACAGTTGTTCCTGAAGATTTGGAATATAATACTGTGAGCGGTGCGTTTCTGATATCGAATGCAATATAGTCCTTTTCACCAAGCATTGATCCGCCATCTGCATGGGTTGTACCTAAAAAGTCAATGTTATCCACACCATAATAAGCCTGAATCTCTTCTATAGGTTGTACTGACTTATTGGATACATAAGCCAATTGTTTGATGTAGCTTAATGTCCTATAAGATTCCACCATTATTGTTAAATCTGCACCAGCACCTGAACTTCCTTTAAATGCTTCCTGTGCTTTAATTACAAACTGTCCAAAAGCCTCCATTGTATCTTCAGTTTGTGTAGTATTGTATTTTGGAACCTTTGCTGAACTGACAATGGTATCGTAAATATTATATTCTATTTTATTTGCAATAAGTGTTGCCACATCTGCTAATAAGTCTTCAAAAGAGATTCTGTCACTGTCAAAGACATCCTTATTAACGTTTAGGACACCACCTACAGTGTCAATGCTGATGGTGTCAGTTACAGGTTTTCTGATATTGAGTTCTTGTAAAGAGGCTCCTGGTGCTAAATCTTTTGCTTCACCTAGAAGACCACGTTTGATTGCCTCATCAAGATTGATGTTTTGTCTGAAGTAAGTATAGTAATCGGAATTCTCTTTGATTTCCTGTTTTGGAAAGAGTCTTGCAAGCCTTAATCTTTTTGCAGACTCATCAGTAATAGTTTGAGCTATTACCTCATTCTGCACTTTGGTATCGTTTCCTTTGGTTATCATTTAAGCATCACCTATGTCATATGGTCTGAATACTTCAATGTAATTGTAATCGTCTGAGCTGGTTACTGGGTGCATTGCAATATATTCTCCGTCATCAGATTGCTTGTTAAAGCAATCCTGTCTTTAACGTTAATGTTTGATAATCCACTAGCTAATTTTAATCTGAATAAATGGCCTAATACTAAGATTGCTGTTTTTCTTTTTCCTCCAGTCATTGTTATTGGATCGTTAACTGCAATGCCCAAGATGATTTCACCTTCCGCTGCAGTGTATTTTTTAACTGTTGGTTTTCCTATATCTGAGTTAGCTGATAAAGTTACGGCGTCATCAACTTTGATTTTGTCCCCTGCATATTCATAACCTGGAGTTTCACCAGTAGGGGTTGTTACAGTGGTTGCAGTGATTGTACCTTCATCCAAAAGGAAAGTTGTGACTTCTTTTCTTTCTTCCAATAATATAATAGAATCTGCCATTAAATATGTCCTCCACTTAAATCTTTATTATGTAATTTATTATTTATAATATATAAAGATTTATATATAATGGCTACTTTTTTAAAA
>OMSA01000045.1 GCA_900313645.1 uncultured Methanobrevibacter sp. | reverse complement strand
AGACCATCTGAGGCCGGTTTCTTCTTGTAATTTTTTAGCTCTGTCGTTTACGTATTCGAGACATTTGACACCGAATTTGTTTGCGTCAGGATTTTCAATTCCTTCACCGAATAATGATAATAACATTTCGTTAAGTCCGACAAAACCAAATGATAAGGTTGAGTTTTGGATTCTGTAGTAGGAATCTTCAGCTACTTGCTGTTTTAAGAACGGTAAAATGTGGAAGTCATTTAAACATTTTAAACCTTGTTCTCTTCTGAGCATTAAAGTTTCTACTGCAAGATCCATGTATTCGTCTAAGTATTCGAATACTTGGGATTCGTCTTTGGATTGGTAACCGATTCTTGGGAAGTTTAAGGTAACGTATGCGAGGTTACCGGTTCTTAAACAGTCTTGGTCCCAGTCACCAGTCCAGGTGTCTTGTAAACAGGTTCTGCATCCCATGTAGTTTGCCATTTTTCCTCTGTATTTAGGGAACATGTTGACAAAGTAGGATGAACCGTATTTTGCAGACAATTCGTGAACTAATCTGATATCATCTTCGTATTCACTGGTCATTGTTTCTTCACGGAGAGTGTAGATGGTATTTGGGAATAAGTGAGGTTTACCTTCATTGTCTCCTTCGAGTAATGTTTCAGTGAATGCTCTTTGGATTAATCTGGTTTCTTCTTCGTAGTCAGCGTAGGTTCCGACAACTTGACCTTTTGGTCCGTATGCAGTTTCGTCTTTTAAGAAATCAGGAACACCGAATTCCAATGCCATACTTGTGAATGGAACTTGTGATCCTCTTGCTGCGTATGCCATGTTTAAGTTGTAAACAAGCATTTGTACGGATTGTTTGATTTCATCATAGGACCTTCCTCTTGCAAATGGTGCAACAAATACGTTCCAAAGGGACATTCCTTGTCCACCGGACATGTTTTGTTGTGCTGCAAGCATGATTTCACCAGTGTGGTTCATTAAAGTTTCCATGTGGTTTGGTGCACCTGCAATTGAGGTGTGGTCACCGGTACCGTCCACTTTAAGTCCGTATTTGATGAAAGTTCTTATATCATGTTGCATACAGTTGAGAGGTCTTCCTGCGAAGAATTCCAAATCGTGAATGTGAATATCACCAGACATGTGTGCATCTGCTAAGTGTGCTGGTAACATTTTTAATAATGCGTATTGTTTTAATGCTTCGTCTGCTACATGTTTGTGGATACTTTCCGGGTTGTGTATCATGTTTGCGTTGTCCCTGTTACCATTTTCAATGAGTGAGGTAATGTTGTATACAGGAATACCCAAACGAGTGTAACGGCTTCTTAAGTCTTCTAAACCGTATTCAATTAATTTTGTGTTAACCATTTCCCTGATCATAGGAGCGGTTAAGTATTCCACATTTAATTTTTTGAGTTCTTTCCAAGTTTCAGTAGCAATTTCAAAAGCAGTTTCTTGGCTTGCTCCGGTTTCTTCAATCAAGGTATTTGCAATTTTGGATAAGTCAAATGCTTCAATGGTATCTCTTGAAGTACGTACTTTTAATTGAGTGCTTGCTAAGTATTTGTTAGCGATTTCCGGATCGATGTCTTCTAAGCATTCGTGTACGATTTTTTTGATTTCTTTAGTTTTGATTCCATCGTATAATTGAGATACTACGGTAGCTATGATTTTATCTGATTCAAAGAATGGAGTTTCTACCATTATTAATGATTTCATTAGCTTTTCATAACTGAATCTTTCTTTAATACCGTTATTTTTTTCTACGTTGATTTTAACGGTTTCGTTCATATTATTTCCTAATTCTGAAATTCTTTCCATTTAATTCACACCATTTTCCTAGTTTTTAAAAAAATTTATTATCCTAGTATGAGAGAGAGCAATCTCTCAGCTACTAATAACATTTGTAGGTACATGTATAATTATTGTTCGTTTGGATACGAACATCTACTTTATACTTAGATTTTCATAGTATATAAATTGTTCGTCTTTATACGAACATTTTTCCTATACTCTGATATTTAATATATTAATATATTTTAAAATTGATTGTCCGAGAGCATTTGAAAAGTATTGGAAATATTTAGAAAAATACGTCCAATGAACTTTGTTTTGACTTGTCACTTTCAAACAGTGATTTGATTCCATACTCCTGAATTTCCAAACGCTGTTTAAGGTAATGGGAAACGGGATATCGGTTTACAAGTTCCTGTGAAATTTCAAGGTATTTGGTAACGGAACCCTTGGAAACTGACAAAGTCAAATTGCTTCCACATCTGCATTTTCCGGTAAGTGGCATTCTTCGGTATTTTGCACCACATTTGGTACATCTGACCTTCTGTTTGGAAAATGCACGGGAATTACCCATGATATCTGGTAAGAAGTGGGATGATAGAACTTTTTCAACAACTCCCCTTTGATCAACGGCCCTGATTGTCTCTGCAAGTGAAATTTGAGCTTCAACCTTTTCTCTCATTGAAGGCAGTCTCTTGTATAGACAGACGGTCGGTCCTGCATGAATGTTTGAGGTGTGATGTGAAAACATCAGGCCCTCATACTGCTCAGGAGTTCCCAAATGCTTTTCAACATTGTCAATGTACTCCAGAACTTCGGCAGGCTTAAGAGGACTGTAGGTTTTTTCATAAAACTCTACAGGGAACCTTTCGAAAATATCGAGGTTGTGGGATTCGTCGTCTATCTCTTCAGGATCAATTCTTGAAGATAAAACCAAAGGAGCATCCATACTTCCTCCCCGAGTATTCGGTAAGTATGATTTTGAAAAGTTAATCAAAGCATCCAAAAGCAGCATTACGGCATCTTCGTCACTGTCACAGTTTCTACGTTTTGCTGAATGGAAATAAGGATGTGCATAACAGCCTAAAGCTTTTGTAAATCCGACAATCCTTCCAAGCACTCCTGCAGATGTGTGCGGTGCAAGCCCGGCAACGAGATGGCCTATCAAATCGCTTTTCTCTTTAACGTTGTAGAACGCTTCCATATCATAAAATCTTACAAGCTCATCGTCAATAAACTGGGCGGTTCTAAGCAAATATTCGCCACAGTTATCTGATATTACAATGTCCTGGACTTTAAGTTCTATAATCTGGTCTTCGTTTTCAATCGGATTTCCGTAACAGTCATGCTCATAACCCATTTCAAGGAGCTTTTCGACAGTGACTCCAATCTCTTTTGGAATGAAATGTGTAAGCGGCAAATCGGTTGAATCGTGACGTATTGTTCCATCCTTAAAGGTAAACACTTCATTTTTGGCTCTTAAAATACCTTTTTCAAGAGGTTCAGGCAATTTGGATTCTGAAATCATACCCATAACGCCTTTAAACTCATCCACTCTTCTGACTTTAACGTTATCAGATGCCTTCTTAAGCATGGATGCGAGCGGGATTGTCTTTTGTGATGGGGATGTCATTTCAGTCGGATAGCCACATTTCGGACAAAGGGAACCGAATGAACTGATTCCACATTCCGGATTGGTACATTTTCTCCTTGAAAGGTCGATTTTAATTGAACCTCTTTTGGCTGCGGTTGCAACAAGTCTTCTTGAGCCTCCGAAATTTCCAATAGGGAACAAACCATGAGGGGCAGGTCTCATCAATCTTTCTTTTGATTTTTCAGGCCTACCAACACGGGTACCGATATAGGCCGGTGCCTTATTTTTGATTTCAACCGGTGAAACCTCATTAACGGCTTCAATGGTTGATTCCTTTTGCGGCAATCTTTTTGACAAAGTCACCATAAGGGCATAGGAATGGTCCTTGTCGATTATTATTTTTCCATCCCTTACAATGTGAGGTACGCCAATAACCTCAAGAACTCTTTTTTGATATGATAAATCTAATTTGATTCCTTCATCTTTATTGTAAGTTGATTTTGACGCTTCAATCAAATCAATCAGTTCATTCAAATCATTGATGGTTACGTCATTGTAACAGTAAGTGTATTTCGGATGAAGAGGAATATTATAATCTTTTGATAACTTGAATGCTTCAACGGATGGGATGTAGTCATATTCAAGGCGGCCCAAATCCAAATCGTTATTGTCCTTATCGAAGTTTTCACTTCTCATAAGCAGCTGTATCCACCATTCTTCACACCATCCTGACGGATATAGTGGCTGGTTGTTTCTTAAAAACTCTCCGAATGCAACAAGCATGTCTCCTAAAAACAGTATTTCCACAACGTCCTTTTTCACTTCACGTGCCTGTTTAACGGAGTCCAGTCTAAGCACATCACCGTTTTTAAGCTTGACTACAGGTCCTTCAATTGAATCTACAGGAACTACACAGTTTCCCTTACCAGGATATTCGATTTTAAGCTGTGTTCCAACAGCCAGAAACTCAAGCAGAGCCATTGTTGCAGGGTGAACTCCCATTGTGGCAAGCCCGGTGTTTCTTGACCTTCCGTATCTTAATCTGAAGGCTCCCTTTTCTGACGGATATCCAAGAATAGGCCTTCCGCCGATAATATCCTGAATATACTTTGGTTCACTGGCGATGTCTGAGTCTCCACTGCTGTCTGATGATTCTGTTTTTGGTTTGGAGTACTCTTCAAGCCAATCCCAGTCAAGACCTAATTTCTTAGCGATTTTTTTGATTTTTTTGGATTTCTGGATAACTCCTTCAACCATCGCAAGCAATGCTCCACCACGGATATTGTTTGTTTCGACACGTTCCAAATCTCTGTGTGATACTTCCACCTGGTCGGTCTGTTCACCGGATACCTCTACGGGGATATGATTAGCGGCAAATCTCACTTCTTCTGGTGTTGGTGAGTATTGCAGGTTTGTGACTTCTGATTCGTAAAGTTCAACTTCCTCCACATATCTTTCGATTTCTTCATCAATAGGCTTGAAAGCGTCAATGTTAATTGCCTGTCTGATTTTGTCTCCTAAAAGTACGGCCAGCGCTGCAGCTGTACCTCCCGCACTTCTGATAGGGCCCGCAAAGTAAACTCCGATATATTTTGTCCCGTCGAAGTTATCCTTAATTTTAACCTGGGAAATTCCCTCGAGAGGTGCTGCTACTACACCTTCTGTTAGAATAGCCAAAGCTGTCCTTAAGCCCTGATCGCATCTTTGTTCCTCATTCCATTTTGCCTTCTCGCCGGTCAGCTCAAATTTGGATGATGCAATTTCAGCAGCAATTTCAAAAGCGACAGATTCCCTGTCCATATCCTTTTCCAATTCTTTAATTCTTTGTGCCACGCCTTCAGGACCTACAAGCCCTTCTACTCTTTCCGCTAAATCCTTTGCAAGAGGTACTTCGGTTGTTGTTTCAACATCCAAACCTTTAGACCTTGCTTCATTAGCAATATCGTATAGGTGATGGGTGTCACGCTCTAATCTATCAAAATAATCCATGGTATCGCCACAATTTATAAAATTATTTTAGCATATAATCTATTGTTTTTCATAATATTAATAATTTTCAAAAATATTAAAAATACTTAAATATTGAAAAATTTAAAAATTACTTTTGTACTAGGTAGTCGAATTTTTAAATTATTATTGCTATTATGGTGATTTTAATGTCTGATGAAAAACCAATTAATGCTATGTACGGTAGCAAGATGAAGTTAGATTTGGATAAACTCAAAAATAGAAATAAAGATAAAGAACCTGTTGAAGAAGAGCCTGTTGAAGAGGTTCAGCAAACAGTTGATGTAAAAGAGGAAGTTATCGAAGAGGTTGTTGACGAACCTGCTGAGGAAGCTGTAGAAGAAGAGGTTTCTGAAGAAGTTGTTGATGATCCTGCTGAGGAAGCTGAAGTGGAAGAGGTTTCTGAAGAAGCTGTAGAAGAAACTACAGATGAAGATGCTGAAGTGGAAGAGGAAGAGGTTGCTGATGAACCTGCTGAAGAAGTAAAACAAAAACCTTCCAAAGAAGATAAACTTTCTAAAAAATTAGCTGAAAAGGATAAAAAATTGTCCAATCAGTCTAGTGAACTTAACTACTTAACAAATAAAGTTATTCCTAAACTTAAAAAGGAAAATGCTGAGTTGAAAGGACTCAAAAAAGAATTAACTAAAGCACTTGAAAAAAGTACCAGAAAATACTATGATCAATTGGATATCAACGCTGATTTAAGCGACCAAATTGCCAAAGTAGGTGCCGATGGTGCAGTTAATAAGGTAAGGGCGGACAAATTGGAATCAGAAATCAACACTATTAAAGATGATTATGAAGCCAAAATCGCTCAATACAAAGAAAAACTAGATTCCGTCAATACTGTTGATTTGGAAAATGAAAATAAGAAATTGGCTGATGAAGTCAAAGATTTGAAGGATAAATTAAGCGAATCTAGAAAAGAAAACATAGCGCTTTCAGAAGATGTTGACAAACTCAGGGCTGAGATTATAGAAATCGGAAATTATAAAGAGGAAGTTGACACCAAATTCAAAAAGGAAATCAGCGGATACAAAGAAGAAATTTCCACACTAAGAACTCAATTGAAAGTTAAGGAAAGCAGTTATGATAAATTGTCCAACGAATCAAACAAGACAATTTCTGATTTGAGAAAACAAGTCAGCAAACTTGAAGAACAAGCAGAAAAATCCAGTAAAGGCGGATTATTTAATAGATTTAAATAGATGACTAATCATCATCTATAACTTATTTTTTTTATGAAATCTGATGATTATTTTTTAAATGAAGCTATTAAGGAAGCTGAAATATCCCTAAATGAAGGCGGCATTCCAATCGGTGCCGTGCTGGTTAAAGATGGTGAAGTCATTTCAAGGGGGCATAACAGATTAATTCAGAATGACTCTGTATTGCTGCATGCCGAAATGGACGCGATTGAAAATGCAGGTCGCCTGAATTATGAGGATTACAGGAAATGCAGTCTCTACACTACTTTGTCTCCCTGTCCGATGTGTTCCGGTGCAATAATATTGTACAATATTCCTCGCGTAGTCATAGGCGAGAATACAACACTGATGGGTGCTGAAAATCTGCTCAAATGCAATGATGTCGAAGTGGTGGTGCTCAATGACCTCAGATGCAGAGATCTGTTTTTAAAATTCAGCGCCAACAATCCTGAAATATGGGATGCGGAACTTGAAAAAGTGGGAAATACAACCGAGGTGAAATAATGGAGATAATCGTAACCGATGAGCGTGATGACAGATTTATTGAGATGTGCTCATCCTTTGGATGTGAAGTTAGAGATCCTCAGGTGGTGCTGCTTTTAAGCAACTTCGGAAAAATCGTGGGCTGTGCAAGCTTCAAGGTATATGACAGCCAATCCGCTGAAATCACCACACTATTTTTGAACTCATATGACAATCGGGAAAAAATATCCTATAAACTGATAAGGCAGCTTGAAAAGATAGCCATTGACTATGAATTTAAAAGCATAGTTGTCAGTTTTGATTCAAAAGAAGATATTCTGATTGATATTTTTGAAAAATTGGATTACCGGTTTGTCGATGAGCTTTTGATGAAAAAGGAATTTAAAATTAGCATTTAAAAAAAAGAAAAATGTTAAAAGATTAAGCTTCTTTTCTTAATCTTTTCACAACAAAGTCTTTGTCCAAACTTAATAAAAATGATGCAGCTCTTGGACCTTGTTTTTGACCGAGAATCATTTTATAAATAGCCTGGAATCCTTTTTGAGGTTTTAATCCTTGACCTTCCAAGATTTCATACATGGCATCATGCAAAGCGGTTGCATCTGAAAACTCGGTAGTTTCAATCAAGTCAGCCAAATCAGCAAGGAACTGATCTTGTTCCGGTGTTAACGGCAAGTTAGGCACACTTTTCTCTTGAACTTGGAATTTGACAAATTTAGGTGCATATGTATCTAACCAGTATTTGACGTTGTCAACTCTTTCGCGGTATTGTGCTAATTCTTTTTCTGTTAAGTCACCGAATTCCTTATTTTCAAAGCTTTTGGTCAATTGTGAATTTCTTTTAAGAATATCAAAGATTTTTTCTAAATCGTCACCTGCAATCTGGTATGCGTTAACCAAGAATCTGAACGGCGGTCTGAAAGGTAGTGGGCTTCCAGGTTCCATTTGGACAATTTCATAGATTTCCTTGAATTTTCTGCCTTCTTTTTCGGATGGAGCTTCAATTTCATCATAGAATACTTTTTCAACAGTATCGAATTGATCGATAAAGTCTAAGAAAGGCATTTTTGGTGAGAAATCTTTTGCTTTCATCGGTTTTGACCTGAACAGGTAGTAGTGAAGACTTTCTGCAGGTCCGATTTTTAGCCATTCTTCAGGAGCAAAGAAAACCCCGTGGGATTTACTCATCGCTTCACCGTCAAGGGTAATCCATTCGTATGGCACTGGGTAAGGTGCAGGATAGTCAAAAATCTTTTCGGATATAACGCTACTTACGTCGTATGATCCTCCGCTTGCTGCGTGGTCTTTTCCGAACGGTTCGCATGTGGTTCCGAATATTTTCCATCTTGCCGCCCATTCAACTCTCCAGGTTAATTTACCGTTTCCTGATTTGATGTCCATTTCACCTTCGTGGCCACATTCACATCTGTATTTGATGATGTCGCCGTCGTAGTCATATGCGTATGTGGTATTTACACGTCCACATTCATCACAAATCGGGTTGTAAGGAAGCCAGTCGTCAGCTAATGGCTCTCTTCTGTATTGGTTGAATATTTCCTTGATTTCCTCTACTTTTTCCAAGGAAGTTCTGATGTAATCGTTATAGTCTCCGTTTTTATACATTTCAAAACCGGATTTTGCTTCCATTTCAATGCCGTAATCGTCCATCACTGAAAGTAAAGGTTTTTCAAAGTGTTCAACGAAGTTTGCACAGCAGCCATCAGGACATGGAATCATTGAGTATGGCATTCCTAAGTATTTATCGTAAGATTCAGGTAAAGGATATGGGACCTTCCTTAATGGGTCGTGGTCATCTGCAATCCATATTGTTTTAGCCTTCTTTCCCATTTCCCTTAATATGAATAGAACCGGAAATGGAGGTTCCACTCGCAATAACATGCTCTTCTGTGTCTCTTTTAGCTAGTTCAATAGCTACATTTTCAATCCAATGTGTCATCTCAATTCACCATTAATAATTAAAAATAAGTTTTATACTGGTTTAATTTCTGTTGCTATTAATATAAAAAGTATTAGTTTAATGTTACATTTTACGTGATGTTGGAAATGGTGCTGTAAAAAAAAAATAAAAAGTGAAAAAAGATTAAATTTAATAAAATTCAATCATTCTTTCAAATGCTTCATCAAAAGTTGGCATATTGGTTTGACAACCTTGATGTTGAATAATAAATGATGATACGGATGATGCAAACTTGGCTGACTCTTCAAGTGATTCTCCGTTTAAAAATCTTGATAAAAATCCTGACCTGTAGGAATCTCCTGCACCGGTAGGATCAACAGCTTCGGTTGGGATTGCGTCAATCTTAATTTTGTCTTCACTTGAATAGATTTCACATCCGTTTGCGCCGCAGGTTTTGACAATGATTTTAGGTCCCATGTCCCTTAAACCGGTTAGGTCAACTTCAAGGGCATTCAAAATCCTTTCGATTTCATGATGATTTCCGAAAAGTATGGTGGTATTTGCAATAACGTCGCATAGCTTTTTGGTATCATACATTCCAAGGTCTTGGCCAGGGTCGAAAGAAACGAGTAAATCCTGATTTTTTGCTTCTTGTGAACATTTCCAATTGAATTCTGGGTCACCAGTTGCTAAGTGTACTGCTTCAGCGTCTTCTATCGCTTTGGTTGGGATTTTACTTTCTGCAAATTCCTTTGCAGCGCCCCAGTAGAAGTAGCTGATCTGGTCATCATTGTCATCTGTCAGGACAAATGCAGTCGGTGTTGCCTCTCCCGGAACGATGATTAATGACTCAGTGTCGATGCCTAAATTTTGCATGTGTTCATAGTATTCGGTCTTTTTGAAATCTCCACCAACGGCGGAAACCAAGGAGGTTTTTAAACCTAACTTTGCTCCAACACAAGCTACATTTGCAGCCGCACCTCCATTAAAGGTTTTCATGTTTGTTATTGGGGCTGAAAAGTTAGCCTTTGGAAATTCAGGCACTCTAATAATGTAATCATGAGCAGCGTGACCAATCGCTAGTAAATCTCTGTTTTTCGCCATAATATCGCCTTTAAATCTTTCAATTATATATTGGTTCTTATCATTATTTAATGTTTTGAAAGTGCATTTTTTCACAAATG
>OMSA01000020.1 GCA_900313645.1 uncultured Methanobrevibacter sp. | reverse complement strand
TAATACTTGTGCTGGTCCTCTGTGAACTGCGTCTTCGTGAAGTTTTGCATCATGGAGTTTGAATTTTAATCCCATGGAGATTTCTTCACCTAAAGGACCTTTTTTCAAGGTTTCTTCGAATCCTTCGAGTAACAATTCTTTAACTTCGTCTAAGTATTGAATACCACGAGTCATGTTAAGGAATATGCTTCTGTTGTGAACAGACCAAACTCTTCTAGCTTCTTCTTTATCTAAACCGTATTCCATAAAGTCATTAGCTGCTTCTTTACCTTTTACTCTGCCTTCTTTAATATTTCCTTCTTGGATAGCTTCGTAGAGTGCAGGTTCAATAGGTTCAACAGTAATGTAGAATCTGTTGTGTTTGTTAGGGGATTTACCTTCAACTTGTGGAGATAACTGTTTTACAGTTTCTCTGTATACAACAATAGGTTCGGAAGTTGTGATGTCCACACCTTTTTCGTTAATTCTGTAACCGATAACTTCTAAGTGAAGTTCTCCCATACCGGATACTAAGTGTTCACCGGTTTCTTCGTTAATATCGATTTTAACGGTAGGGTCTTCTTTACCAGTTTGTCTTAATACTTCAATCAATTTAGGTAAATCTTTAGTATTTTTAGCTTCTACAGCTACGGTAACTACAGGTTCGGAAATGTGTTCTAATCCTTCGAACTCTTTGATTTTGTGTTCAGGAGAACATAAGGTTTCACCAGCAATAGCTCCTTTTGCACCAGCTACATATACAATGTTACCAGCAGGAACCTTATCGGTGTTAACTCTTTCCGGACCGAAGTATACACCCACTTGTTGGACTCTGGATTTACCGTGAGATCCTACAAGGTAAACTTCAGTACCTTTTTCGATTGCTCCTCCGTATACTCTACCGGTAGCGATTTCACCTGCATGTTTGTCTACAGATACGTTGGTAACCATTACAGCTAATGGTCCGTCAGGAGAAGTGTTAATCATACATTCACCAGCAGGAGAATCGATGTCTCCGTCCCAGATGTTAGGAACTCTGTATTTTTGAGCTTCTTCAGGGGAAGGTAAATGTTCTACTACCATACCTAATAATACATCAGATAAAGGTACTTTTTGAGCTAATTCTTTTTCATTTTCAGCGTTACAGTAATCAATAATATCTTTAAAGTTGATTCCGGTTTCTTGCATAGTTGGAACGTTGATAGCCCAGTTGTGGTATGCTGAACCGAAAGCTACACTACCGTCAGTGAAATCTAATTTCCATTCTTCTTTTTTGTCTTCAGGAGCCATGTTTTTAATCAATTTGTTAGCTTCCATGAAGATTTTTAAGAATCTGTTTTGTAACTCTTCAGGTTCTAATTTTAACTCGTTGATTAATCTGTCAACTTTGTTGATGAATAAAACTGGTTTTACGTTTTCTTTTAATGCTTGTCTGAATACAGTTTCGGTTTGAGGCATGATACCTTCTACAGCACAAACTACAACAACTGCACCGTCTACAGCTCTCATTGCACGAGTTACGTCCCCACCAAAGTCAACGTGACCAGGGGTATCGATTAAGTTGATTAAATATTCACTATCTTTGTAATCGTGTACCATAGATACGTTAGCTGCATCAATTGTAATACCACGAGCTTGTTCTTGTTCGTCAAAATCTAAGAATCTTTGATCTCCTGCAAGTTCTTCAGAAATCATACCTGCACCTGCTAAGAGGTTGTCAGATAAAGTGGTTTTACCGTGATCGATGTGAGCACAGATACCAATATTTCTGATTTGTGAAGGTTCATACATTAATTCTTTGATTTTTGCAATCATTTTGTCTCTTCTACTCAAAATAACCACCTAAATAAATATTATATGATTAGTGCGCTGCTTTAGCAACTCTTTCTTTCTCTTCAGCTTTTTGTAAAGCAAAGCTTCTTGAATCTTCTTCAGAAGCGAGTATTAATTCATCAGCTAAACATTCTGCAACAGATCTTCTGTTTTTAAATGAGGATTGTAAAGTTCCTCTGGTTAAGAATCCTAATGAAAGGTCAACTCTTCTTTGTGGAGAAATATCTACAGCAACTTGGTATCCAATACCACCGTATTTAATACGGGTAGTTTCTTCACGAGGTGCTGTGTTTTCAACAGCAGTAACTAAAACTTGAACAGGGTTCTTTTTAGTTCTTTTGTTGATGATTTCTAAAGCATCTTTAACAATATTGTAAGCTTTATTTTTCTTACCGGAGTTGAGATGGGTTCTCATAATTTTATTCATTAATCTTTCAACAATTGATACTTTTGATTTTGCGAATTGTCTTTTTACATGTCTACCAGAAGTATGTGGAACTAAAGTTTCATCTAAGCAGATATATTTTACTAAACCTAAGTCCTCAACTTTTACTTCATCGAGATCCCATTTGTCAAATAATTTACTCATAAATATAACCACCTTATCTTACAGGTTTTTCTATTTTTCCACTTACCATTTCTGATAAAGCTACGTTATTTACTTTGGAAACTTTCCAACGGACTCCAGGAATATCTCCCATGGATCTTCCGGATGGTCCACCGATTCCTTCAATCATTACTTCATCGTGCTCATCAATAAATCCGATAGCTCCGTCACCTGGTGCGAAAGCAGTTAATTGTTTTCCGTTTTTAATTAATTGAACACGTACACATTTACGAATAGCAGAGTTAGGTTGTTTTGCTTCTATCCCTACTTTCTCGATTACAATTCCTCTTGCTTGAGGAGCTCCTTCTAAAGGATCAGCTTTAACATCTAATCTTAAAGCCCTTCTTTTGTAATCTACATCTTTCCACTTAAAATTTTGTCTATTCTTTTTAAGTTTTTTTGCAGCAAAAAGTCCTGGCATAATTTTTTCCTCGAATTTTTTGTTAAAAATACGTATCTGAGAATCCACCGCTGCGATTTATACTGCAAACTAACAGTACAATCTAAATTCTAAGATACAACTAGTAATAATAATCAATAAGATAAAATATCTTATTTAAACAAAGATATCTTGAAATGAATTAAAAACGATGACAAAAAGCACACATAGTCATGTTATAAAAAAGTACAGATATCTTATGATAATTTATATACATACACCTTTATAAAGGTATTTGTTTTTGATAGTAAAATAAAAATAAAAAAGTTTTTTTAAAAAAACAAATGAAAAAAAATAATAAATTATTAAAATAGCTTGAGAGCTATTTTAAAATAATATTATCAATATTATGTTGTCTGTCTGCTAATAATTTAGCTCTTTCAATATTGATTCCACTTTTACCGATAGCGATACGTTTGTTAGTATTATCTGCTGTAACAATAGCGATTTTCTCTCCGGATTGTTTTTGACTAATTTTAACAGATTGTAACTTGGCTGGAGACAAAGCATTCTTAATAAACTGTATCGGATCTTCATCCAATTCAATGATTTCAATGCCCTTATCTACTGCCCTTTGAACTTTAGAAACAGAACTTCCGCCTTTTCCAATAGCAAGTCCCATGTCACCATTCTTTACAACAAAAGTAACTTTGCCATGTTCATCATCGATAATGCAATCTTTAACCATTGCTCCAGTCATATTTTCGAAAAGAGCTATGTATCTAATTTCATTTGCACTAAATTTAATAGACACTTAAATCTACCTCAAATCGTCTAATATTGTAGAATCTCCTGGATCGTTTACGATTAATGTAGCAACAGTGAAAGGTTTACCACAAACAGAACCCAAATCTACACTAGTTCCATCATATACAAAGGATGGAATTTCGGAAAGATTTGCATAATATTCAACATCTTCAAGAATTTCTTTAGGAGCGTTAGCAGCAACGACTACTAATTGACCTTTTCCTAATTTTAAAGATTGAATTGATTTTTCAGAGCCTAATGTCACATCACCAGTGTCAACAGCAACCCTGATTCCTCTATCTACGTCCATCATCTAGCCTCCTATTCTTTTTTATAATCCATTTTGACACCGACTGATCCGGTACCAAGAGGTATTGGTTGTCCAATAATAATATTTTCGATGATACCTGTTAAATCATCAACTTCTCCGCGAATACTTGCATGAAGCAGATGTTTACCAGTTTCTTCAAATGCTGCACGGGCTAAAACACTTGATTTTTCACCACTAATACCGTGTCTTCCGATGGATTTTACTATTCCTTCAGAAGTCATGATATCTGCAACTAACATAATATGTCTTACATCAACACTAAGACCTTGTTCGGAAAGGGTATTTTGAGCCTCGTTAATGATTGATTGACGAGCGGCTTCAATACCTAGAACTTCCCCAATCTCATGAATGTTGTTAGTGGTAGTTCTAACATGGTCAATACCTTCCATATCAAGGATTTCCTTAAGGTTGGAACCTTCAGTATGAATAATCCA
This sequence comes from uncultured Methanobrevibacter sp., assembly GCA_900313645.1. Classification (GTDB taxonomy): domain Archaea; phylum Methanobacteriota; class Methanobacteria; order Methanobacteriales; family Methanobacteriaceae; genus Methanocatella. Next base: position 9,162 of record OMSA01000020.1, on the reverse strand, counting down.
TTCAACATCATCACGGCGGATAATAACTTTTCCTATACCTTTTATACCACTAATCTGTAAGTCGCGAACTTTATCTGCTAAAAGACGAAGTTCCCTAATTTCGAATTTTGAATCAGATTTATCAGATTTTGAAACAGGAACGATAATTCTGTCGCCGTTTATTTCAGCTTTTTTGAAAGCTTTTGAAATGGCTGCATTAATTTCATCCCTTTCAAGTCTTTTTTCTTCTATCTTTTTAGAATCCAAAATCGCCTCAACTTCCTGAGTACCATAATTCAAATTGAAATCCAAAAGAACATCATTTATGGTACTTTTACCGATTTTGTTAGCTAAAGTTCTGACAAATTCCTCATCATTTCTTCTATCTTCATCAAAATAAATATCCATAGTTGGAGTAGCAATGTCTTTTCTTGCATCAACAATTTCTATAAGTCTCGGAAGACCTAAAGTTACGTTCAATTCAGTTACCCCTGCATAGTGAAAAGTACGCATGGTCATCTGTGTACCCGGTTCACCTACAGACTGGGCAGCTACTGTTCCAACAGCCTCGCCAGCTTCAACGTGAGCTCGGTCATAGGCCTGTTTAAGTTTCCTGATAAGTTTTTGCAATTCATCATCAGTCAAATCGTTTGCAATATAAGCTTTTGATAAATCTTCAATATAACTTTCTGGAAAATCAATATTAAGGTTTTCTTCTTCATTGAGTTGGTTAATAGTTTCCCTTACTTTAATTTCAATATCATCCATAGTTACACCTACTTACCTATCATTCCACTTTCCATTTTAATCTCATCAATGAGTTTGTTCAAATCAGCTGGTTTACCGAAGTCTGATTTTGCAGGATCTACTCCATCTTCACCAAACATGGTTTGGATAACATTACCTTGATTATCAGTAACAAGTCCACTAGGTTTAACTTGCAAGTCTTGTAATGCGTTTACGAGTCTTCTCTGCATGTAACCGGATTGTGCTGTACGAATCGCTGTATCTACAAGACCTTCTCTTCCTCCCATAGCGTGGAAGAAGAACTCGATTGGGTCAAGACCTGATTTGTAACTTGAGTGTACAAATCCTTTAGCTTTTGCCCCTAACTCACCAGGTTTGAAGTGAGGTAAAGTACGGTTCAAGTATCCTCTTTCGATACGTCCACCCCTAACCGCCTGTTGTCCTACACAAGCAGTAATCTGAGTAAGGTTCAACATGGATGCCCTAGCACCAGTACGTGCCATTACTACAGAGTGGTTTTCTACAGCCATTACATGTTCATATGGGTCATCATCAGATTGCTTACCCATTGTCAAGTAGTTTTCGGCAATATTACCGGACATGTCCCTAGCTTCCCCTAGAACTTGCATAATTTTCATTTCCAAAGTCTCTTCAAGACTTCTACCAGGTAAAGCTTGGAGATATCCTTCCTCGTAAGACTCTACAAGTTTATCTACTTCAGCCATTTTCTTATCTAAATGTTCGTTAATACGAGCTTGAGCTTCATCAGGAATTTCTTCATCATTTAAGGAAGTAGTAATTCCTGTTTTCATAATTCCACAAATAGCTAAATCAGTGGAACGGTCTAAGAACTCTCTTGCCCTTCCCGGACCGTATTCTTTAACAATCTTATCTAAGATTTTACCGGAGAATGAACCGTAAGCGGATTCATCAATTACTCCTTGCACAAGAATACCGTTTTTGATAACAACGGTTTCGTCCTCTTCAGGGTATACGACTGGACATTTAGAAATTTCAGCCTTATAAGTTAAATTCAAATCATTTGGTAATAATAAAGAGAACAATTCTTTACCTGTCCACATAGCGCCTTTATCCTTAAAGATGTAGGATTCTTCAATGTCGCTTGGGACTTCCATATCAGGTTTTAAATCAGGATTTGATTTTAAAACCCATTGGCCACCTTTGAATTCAGGTAATCTGAGGTGGGATTTTCTTATGATTTGTAAAGCCTGTTCTTCAGTAAATTCGACACCATCACGAGTTAACAAGTATGCACCACTAATGTGGTCGTGAATAGCACCAATAATAGGTCCACCGAACCTTGGAGATAAAATGTGTTCCTGTACACGCATTAATGATTTTGCTTCTGCACGGGACTCGTCAGTTTGGAAAACGTGCATGTTCATTTCGTCTCCATCGAAATCTGCATTGTACGGAGGACATACACATAAGTTTAATCTGAAAGTTTTGTAAGGTAATACTCTTACTTCGTGTGCCATCATACTCATTCTGTGGAGGGAAGGCTGTCTGTTGAATAGAACCATGTCCCCATCTTTCAGGTGTCTTTCAATGATGAAACCTGGTTCCAATTGTTCGAGAATCAATTCTTTGGTTTCTTCATTGCGTACCCTGATTTTTCTTCCGTCATTTCTGATGACGTAATTTGCACCAGGGTGGATGTCAGGACCGTTCATGATGTACTTTTTCATCTCTTCAATGTTCCATTCATTTACATATACCGGTACGGTAACTTCTTTTGCAATCATTTCAGGTACTCCGACCTCATTGATACTGATGTTAGGGTCTGGAGAGATTACAGTACGTGCAGAGAAGTTTACACGTTTACCGGATAAGTTTGATCTGAAACGTCCTTCCTTACCTTTTAACCTTTGAGTTAATGTTTTTAATGGTCTTCCGGATCTGTGTCTTGCAGGAGGAACACCACTTGCTTCATTATCAAAGTAAGTAGTAACGTGATATTGTAATAATTCCCATAAATCTTCAACGATCAGTTGTGGAGCTCCAGCTTCCATATTTTCATGTAAACGTTGATTGATACGTAAGATGTCTACAAGCTTGTGAGTCAAGTCGTCCTCTGAACGTTCACCAGTGTCTAATGTAATTGAAGGTCTTACAGTTACCGGAGGTACTGGAAGAACTGTTAACACTAACCATTCAGGTCTTGCAACTTCTGGGTTAACACCTAAAACAAATGCATCATCATCAGTGATTTTTTCAAGTCTTTCACGGACTTCAGAAGCGGTTAACTTATAATCGCCTTGACGGATAGTGACCGGTTTATCTAAGCTAATAGCTTCTTGAGGTGCACCACAGTGAGGACAGCAATATTTCATGTCAACTTCCTCATCTTCACCAGGCATTTCTTTTAATTCCCTTTTAGCCGCTTTGTAAACTTCTTTTAGGATAGCGTTTAAACTTTCTTTGTTATCCATTGCTTCGCGAATAGTTTCTGTGAAATATTCGATTTGTTCGTCGTTTAAAAGAACACGACCACATTCGTTACAAGTTGAACGTAGAATTTTATGAATAACGTCACCAAAACCTATGTGAATTACAGGTCTTGCAAGTTCAATACTACCAAAGTGTCCTTGACAATCTCCACCTCTGAAACCACAAGTCCTACAAACTAAACTTGGGTCGATAACACCTAAACGAGGATCCATTAGACCTTTTTCGATAGGGAAACCATCATCCTCGTAAGTGTCTGGAGTTTCTACAGTCACAACTGACATGGCACGAATATCTTCAGGAGACATTAGCCCAAAGTTGATTTGATTAATCTTTTTTATAAATCCTTTCAATGTATTGGCTCCTTCAATAATTTTAATTATGCTTTGTCTCCTAAAACTAATTTAGGGAAAATACATAAACTCTTAAGTTCGTCTAATAATAATTTAAATGCGTATGAAATTTCAACTGGATAAGTTTCGACATCACCACAGATTGGGCAGTATTTCTTATTCTTATTCTTATCGAATACTGCTAACATACCACAGTTTTCACAGACAATAGCTTCATATTTGTCTGATTCGTCAAGAAGTCTTTCTTTTAATGTTAATGCTGCACCGTGTGCAATAAGACAGTCTCTTTCCATTTCTCCAAATCTTAAACCACCTTCACGTGCTCTACCTTCAGTAGGCTGACGTGTAAGCACTTGTACAGGACCTCTTGAACGAGCGTAAACTTTATCTGTAGTCATGTGGTGTAATTTTTGATAATATGCAACACCTACAAAGATTTCTGCATCCAATCTTTCACCGGTTACACCATTGTATAGGGATTCGCATCCTGCAGATTCAAATCCATTGTCAATCAATTGCTGTTTGATTTCATCTTCAAGTGTTTGGTTAAATGGAGTTGCGTCCACACGTTTTCCTTCAAGACAACCTGCTTTACCTGCAACCATTTCCAATACCTGTCCGATAGACATCCTGGATGGAATCGCGTGAGGGTTAACTATTAAATCAGGCACAACACCGAATTCTGTAAACGGTACGTCTTCAGGGGATAAGATTAATCCAACTACCCCTTTCTGACCGTGTCTTGATGCGAATTTATCACCAAATTCAGGTTGTCTGGTATCCCTTACTCTGATTTTAGCTAATCTTGAACCTTCAACTGTTTCGGATAAAAGAACTGCGTCAACAATACCTTTTTCACCGTGTCTTACGGTAACGGAGGTTTCTCTTCTTCTGTCAGCAACAGTTCCGAAATCTTCTTCCAAGAATCTTGGAGGGGATGTTTTACCGATTAACACATCACCTGATTCAACATAAGATTCAGGGTTTACAACACCGTCTTCATCCAAGTTTCTGTAAGCTTCCTCTGATCTGTATCCTTTGATGTTTTTATCAGGCACTTCAAATTTGTCTACCTGACCACCAGCGTATCTTTTCTCAGAAGTGTCATAAGCTCTGAAGAATGAAGATCTTGCCAATCCTCTTTCAAGTGAACCTTTGTTAATGACCATTGCGTCTTCCATGTTGTATCCTTCATAAGACATCAATGCTACAACAAAGTTCTGACCTGAAGGTCTTAAGTCATAATTGGTTGAATCAATGATACGTGTTTTAACAATAGGAGTTTGAGGATGATGTAATAAGTGTGCCCTTGTATCGGTACGTAATGCATAGTTTGAAACATACAATCCTAAAGCCTGTTTTGTCATACCCGCTTCCATGGTATTCCTTGGAGAAGAGTTGTGATCTGAAAATGGAATGATTCCTGCACAGATACCTAACATGGTAGCAGGGTCAATTTCCAGGTGAGTGTGGTCTTCATTCAATTCAGCCAAACTCATTGCAATGTATGAATTTTCTTCCTCTTCAGCATCCAGATATTCAATTAAACCATTGTTAATCAAGTCATCCCATTTGAGTTTGCCGTTTGCAACTTTATTCAAATGTTCTTCTCTTAAAAGAGGAACTCCCTCTTTAACAATGATTAATGGTCTTCTTGCCCTACCAGGGTCATTGAATATATAGATTTCATCATTGTCTTCATAATAAGTAATATTCATTTCATGAGAAATTTCGCCGTTTCTCCTTTTTTCTCTCATGTCCTGAGTGAAATTAACAGGATCGTCACAGTATCCTAAAAGTTCCCCGTTAATGTATATTTTAGTCTTGTTTGGTTTAGGTTCAATAACATGGGATGCAGGAACTGTTTCAATTTCACTGACTTCCTCTACAGGTTCTTCAATTTCAGCTTCCTCAACATCTTCAGTAACTGGTTCTTCGATTTCAGTTTCTTCAACTTCTTCAGCTGCAGGTTCCATTTCTTCCTCTTCAGGTTTTAGAATATCTTCAAAGATGTTTTCATGAAAGTCATCAGTGAAATGATTCCAGCTAGCTCTAGGTTCATCTTTGGCAAATTCTGCAAAGAATGAAGAGTCTTCTTTTAATTCAAGAGTATTGAAAAATTTCTCTATATTATCTTTATGTTCATTAATTTTTTCCATTACTTCTTCGTTGTCCTGTGCTTGTTCTATTAAATGTTCCATGTGTTTTTTAACTTCAGGATAAGAAACTACATTATCAAAACCGAAGTAATGAAAAGCTCTTTTTAATGGTGCTCTAATTTTTTTCGCCAACATCTCACATCCTTAAATCAATTCAACATCCATAGTTTCAATTACATCAATGATTTCTTGTTCGTCGGAACCTTCAGAAATATTACACATTAAAGCCAAGTTCTTTACTAATCCACAGTTAGGTCCTTCCGGAGTTTCGTTAGGACATATTTTACCGAATTGAGTTGGATGCAAATCTCTTGCTTCAAAGTGAGGTTGACTTCTTGTTAATGGGGAAACAACACGTCTTAAGTGAGAAAGTGTACCCATGTAACTAGTTCTGTCCAATAGCTGACTTACACCAGCTCTTCCACCAACCCAGTTTCCAGTTGCTATAGCGTGTTTGATATTTTCAGTTAAAACATCACTACGAACAGCTTGTTTAATGGAAAGTTCTTTACCACGAGAAAGACTTCTTTCAAGTTGATAACTCATGTCTCTTGTCAAGTTAGTGAAAGCTACTCTGAATAAGTCTTCCATTAAGTCTCCAGAAACTCTGAGTCTTTTATTGGTATAGTGGTCCTTATCGTGTGGTTCTCTTTTCTGTTCAATGACTTCTAATAACATTTCAGTCATTTCAGCCAAATAGATAGCCTTATCATAACATCTATCTTCTTCAGTACCCATATGAGGTAATAAATAACGGTTTACAACGTCTTTAGCACGTTTTAAACGATAATCTTTAGGCATGTTTTTAGCTACTCTGTTACCGATGTATTTGATAGCTGCCAATTGCAGATATTCTCTTCTTTCCTCATAGGACATTCCGTCCATTTCTTTTTGGTCTAATTTTAATGACTCAGCAGATACTTGCAAATCGTCCGCAACCATCATCTGGAAGTTATTATCGTCTGAAATAGCGGTAATAATTTCTTCATCTGTAGCTAAACCAAGTGCTCTTAATAAAATAACTAATGGTATTTCACCTGGAAGGTATGGGAATGAAATCCTTAAGAAAACACCATTTTTACGTGGTTTTTTATATTCCAAGGTAATTCTTGCCCTGAAACCACTTTTTATAGAAGTAACGACTGCTTTTGCATGTCTGTCTTCAGGCTCATCAAGACGCTCAAGGATAATTTTGTTCGGAGCGATTTCTTCCATTGTCACAACAGCTCTTTCAGAACCGTTTACAATAAAGTAACCTCCTAAATCTTGAGGGTCTTCATGCTTTTCAATTAATTCTTCAGGACTGAGACCGTTGAGGTGGCAAATGTCAGATTTAAGCATAACCGGTAATTCACCGATGTATACTTCTTCCAATTCGTTTTCTTCTCCATCTTCATTTAATGCCATTTCAAGGTACATGTCTGCTGAATAATTTAAGTTTCTAAGTCTTGCTTCGGTAGGATCAATTTCACTACGTGAACCGTCCGCTTCTTTATTGGATGGTTTTTCAATACGTACTTTACCAGTTTTTAAAGTGTATTTACCATCATCTAAAGTGATAGGTTCAGTAATATCAATGATATTTTGAATTCTGTTATTCACAAAATCATTGTATGACTTAATATGGTGATCCACCAAATCATATTTGTCAAAAAATGCATCAACTAATTTCCAATTATTCTCTGTCATGGACATCCTCCAACATTACGTACGCAATAAAAATAATTAACTAAATAAAAATAAAATATTAGGGCAAACCTAACCGTAACTAATTCATTTAATCATTATTCTTAATTTACTCATAACTATCTCCGTTAAGATAATTCCTCTCAAACTAAGTCAAATTTATTATAATGAATTTCTAAAAAAACAAAAAAGACAGAAATTATACTATATTAAATTTCACAACTCTAAATTTATATTAAAAATGATTAATCCTCTACAATCCTATAAGTCACAAATTCCCCAGCAGTTTGACTTTCTCTAGTAATTCTCAAAACATTTCCAGGTTCAGCACCTATAGCTTTGACAACAGGATCATGAGATTTTATTTTAGGAAGATCTTTAAACTCATAATCAACATCACTAAACTCATCAGAAATCTCTTCTTCAGTCATGATTTCGTGCTTTGGTACAAGCATATGGTCTTGAATATCAATCTTCAAATTTTTTCCTCCAGATAGAAAATTTAAAATATAAAATTAGAAACAGGCCTGACGGGAATTGAACCCGCGGCCGCTTGGTTAAAAGCCAAGCGCTCTGCCAGACTGAGCTACAGGCCTATACGACTTATATACCATTTAAGATATGAGCGCCCTGGCCGGGATTTGAACCCGAGTCGCGGGCTCGACAGGCCCACATGATAGCCCCTACACCACCAGGGCATATGCTTCCTAAACAGTATATCAATTATACACTATCAATTACTATCATTTTCATCATATATAAATGTTGTGGAAAAACCACAATATTTCAAAAAAAATATATGATTTCAAATAAATAAATTGAGAATCCCGCCTGCCGGACTTGAACCAGCAACATTTGGATCTACAGTCCAACGCTCAAATTGAGCTAAGGCGGGAAAATGGGTCCGCCCGGATTTGAACCGGAGTCTCAGGCTCCCAAAGCCCAAAGGATCGACCAAGCTACCCTACGGACCCACATACGAAAAGTATGTAGATAACATACTAATAATAATATAATTTTACCAGTATATAAACATTACTATAATTCCAACAATATCCAAAAATTACATAATAAAAAAAATTTATTAAAGCCCCGGACGGGAATTGAACCCGCGACCACGAGATTACAAGTCTCGCGCTCTACCAGACTGAGCCACCGAGGCAATGTAATAATATTGTAGAACAATGTAATTTATATTTAAGGTTACATAAATACTTTACTATAAATCAATGAAATTTAATTAAAATATAAATAATTAAAAAATTATATTATTAACCATGACAAATGAAAGCACTTTACTTGACAATATTGACAAAACGCTGCAGGATATAAAAGAAAAGAATGCACTAACACACTGCATTACCAATTCCGTTACAATCAATGATTGTGCAAATGCTGTTTTGGCAATAGGTGGCTCACCATTTATGGCAGAGGATGCTGAAGAATTGGCAGAAGTTGTTACAATAGCTGACGTATTAGTGATAAACATCGGAAAATTAAGTAAAGACCAGATTGAATCCATGAAAATAAGCTCAAAAACCGCAAACGAAACAGGCACCCCTATTATATTGGATCCTGTAGGAGTTGGAGTAACAGAACTTAGAAACAAAACAACAATGGATTTGATTAACAATTATGACATTACTGCAATCAGAGGAAACATCACAGAAATTAAAGCGATTGCAAAGCTTGTTGGCGTTTTGGATGAAAGCAACACCGCAAAAGGCGTTGACGTTAATGCTGATGACATAATCACCGAAGACAATTTA
>OMSA01000121.1 GCA_900313645.1 uncultured Methanobrevibacter sp. | reverse complement strand
TTCAATGACCGCTGAGCTTGTTGATGCATATGACACCAAAAAGGATGGGGTTTTGGACATAGTCAAGAAATGCGAGGAAACGTTCACCTGTCCGATAGCCTATGTCGGTGTTGACGGGATGATTTCCAAATCAGAAATCGAAAAAGATCCCCTTAAGGCAGCGGCAGCCAACTGGATTGCAACAGCTCAGATTGCAACTCTGATTTCTGACAACTGCATATTCATCGATACCGGAAGTACAACAACAGATATCATACCTATTAAGGAAGGCAGTGAATGCGCTATCGGAAAATCCGATTTTGACAGGTCTGCAACCGGGGAATTGGTCTATACAGGGACATTGAGGACCAATTTGGCCAGCTTTTTAGATAAAATAGAATTAAACGGAAAAGAGTATCGCATAGCAAGCGAGTTATTTGCACAGACTGCAGATGTATACATGGTTCTGGACTTAATAACTGAGGATGACTACATCTGTGACACTTTTGACGGTGAAGGCAAGTCTAAAATCGATTGTGCCAGAAGAATAGCTCGTGTTGTGTGTGCAGATTTGGAAATGTTGTCCATGGACGATATTGTTGCGATGTCTGAAGTCATACATCAAAAACAAATCGCTCAAATTGCTGACGGGCTAAAACAAGTTGTTGAAACTCAAGGTCTTGATTTAATCGTTACAACAGGTCTTGGAAAAGATATTCTCGACAGGCCTGCAGCGGAACTTTTAGGTTTGAAAGTCAAGTCTATGGGTGATATTCTCAGTGATGATGAGTGTACTGTAGCTCCTGCTGTAGGAACTGCTGTTATGATGGAAAAATTCTTAAATTAAGAGTGATAAACTCTTAATACTTTTTTTTAATACCAGACGTCCTTGATGCCTAGTAAATAAGCAATGGTGTTTGCAATTAAATGGATTACTAATGTTAAAATAATTGCAATCACAACAAATATCCAGTTCAGCTCAACAACAGGTGAAACCAGAATTATTGCAACAATCAGGAAATCAAGCTGGTCAAGAATAGGGGCAGGTTTTCCCCTTCCAATTCCAAGTCTTCTTTTTAAAAAGCTGCCTAATGCATCACCTAAAAGGGCACCAAAACCGAGTAAAAACCCAATCAGGATTCCGTTGTTCACGCCGGTCACGATTGGTGTGATGATGTACGGTCCAATTTCAGAAATGATGCCTGGAGCCAAATATCCCTGAACTGTTCCTGTAATGACACCTATAACTGTTCCGGCAATAAGGCCTCTCCATGTCACGCCATCGCCGATCCAGCGGTTGCCTTTGCCGTCACATTTTCCAAAATCAACCGGTGTTCCTCCACCGAAGGCAAGTGCTCCACCGTTTGAAAAATATGCTGGAAGGATAAAATAAAGCGTTGTTGCAAAAGCAAGTAAAATGATATTAATTTCAAGGTTCATTTAATTTGTCTCCAGAGTGTTGTAGTATATTTTGTTTTTACTAGTATATATTAATTAACTTTAAATATCTAATTAAATTAAATATATTATATTATGTAAATTATGCTAATAATATAATATTGTTAGTTGAAGGTGATTTTTTGAAGATTAAAGATACTAAAAGTTTATGCCCTGAATGTGGTAAAACTCTTGATGCTGAAGTATATGATGAAGATGGCAAAGTTTTCATCAAAAAAACTTGTGATGAGCATGGAGAATTTGTAAATACCTATTGGGGTGATGATAAGTTATATAATAAAATGGAAAATTTCATTCCAACTGTAACTAAAATTGAAAATCCGTGTGTAGATGATGAAGCGGCCTGTCCAAGCAATTGCGGTTTATGTTCCAAACATGAAACATCCACCGTTTTAGGCCTAATCGATGTTACTAACAGATGTAACTTAAGATGTCCAGTCTGTTTTGCTAATGCGGCAGCTGCAGGATACTTGTATGAACCTACTCAGGATGAAATCAGACAGATGCTCAGGAACTTAAGAAATCTAAAACCTAACCCATGTCCGGCTATTCAGTATGCCGGTGGAGAGCCAACAGTAAGAAAAGACATAGTTGAGCTTGTTAAAATGGCTAAGGAAGAAGGTTTTACTCACGTTCAAATAGCTACAAACGGTATCAGATTAGCTAAAAGAGAAAATCTTGCAGGTGAGCTAAAAGCTGCAGGATTAAACACAGTTTATCTTGCTTTTGATGGTGTAACTCCAGAACCTTATATCAACAACAGGGGAAGAGACTTGCTTCCTGACAAACTTCAGGCTATTGAAAACTGTAGAAAAGTTGGTTTAGGTGTTGTACTTGTTCCTACATTAGTCAAAGGAGTAAATGACCACCAAGTTGGTGAAATAATCAAATTTGCTTTAGATCACGGTGAAAACATCTACGGAGTTAATTTCCAGCCTGTTTCATTTTCAGGAAGAACTCCTGCAGACCATGTTGAAGAGCAAAGAATCACTATCCCTGATTTTGTAAAGATTATTGAAGATGAAACCGACGGTCAGGTTCCAGTCAGTTCATTCTACCCTCCATCCAGTGTAGAGCCAATCGCTGAGTTCATATCCCTATTGGATGGAAAAGATTCCGCTAAAGTTACATTGAACTGTCATGAACACTGTGGTATCGCTACTTATGTCTTCAGAGAAAAAACCGAAGGCCCTGGTAAGGACAAGTTAATACCAATCACAGACTTCATTGATGTTGAAGACTTATTTGATAAACTTAAAGAGTATAATGAAAAACTCAAAGCAGGTAAATTCGGATCTAAAAAACGTGTTTTAGCAGGTTTAACAGCTAACCTTCCTAAATTGATACACAAAAGCAAAACTCCTAAGGATTTGGATATTGTTAAAATCTTAATCAATGTTTTCGCTAAAGGAGATTACGATGCATTGGGAGACTTCTCAAAAGATGCAATGCTTATTTCATGCATGCACTTTATGGATCCATTCAACTTTGATGAAGACAGAGTTAAAAAATGTGTTATTCATTATGCAACACCGGACGGTAGAATAATTCCGTTCTGTACAATGAATTCAATGTACCGTGAAGGTGTCGAAAAAGATTTCGCAAAACCTTTACATTAAATTTTATTTACAAAAAAAATCACCTAACTTTTTTGTATTTGGGTTAATCCCAAATACTTCGTTTTTTATTATTCAATTTTACAGTGATATTAATGGAAATTATAAAAGGAAAAACATGGACCTTTGGAGAAAACATAGACACTGATGTCATAATCCCCGGAAGGTATTTAAGGACTTTCAATCCTCAGGATTTGGCGGACCATGTCCTGGAAGGCGAGCGTCCTGACTTTACAAAAAACGTCAAGCAGGGAGACATTATTGTTGCTGATGAAAACTTCGGCTGCGGTTCATCAAGAGAGCAGGCTCCGGTAGCCATCAAAACAGCAGGCGTCAGTGCAGTCGTTGCCAAATCATTTGCAAGGATATTTTACAGGAATGCAATCAACATAGGTCTGCCTGTAATCGTATCAGACATTGAAGCAGAAGACGGCGACGTTATCAGTATCGACTTGTCTAAAGGAACATTGGTCAATGAAACAACCGGCAAGTCAGAAACCTTTGAACCGTTTAAGGAGTTCATGTTGAATATTTTGGAAGATGGAGGATTAGTTAACCACTATCTTAATGATTCTGTTAAGGAGGCATAAGAATGGATTGTCCGATTTGCGGTTCTGATGATATTGAAATTTTAAATTCAAAGCAGAAGTCATCCAAGAAAAAATTTACAGAAGAATACTTGCTCAAGTGTGAAGAGTGCGGCCATGTATTTAAAGATGTAATATCTTTGAAAAAGCCAAGGCCTTACAG
>OMSA01000046.1 GCA_900313645.1 uncultured Methanobrevibacter sp. | reverse complement strand
CTTGTTCCAAACCTCGGCAAGTACCACATGACTGCATGTACCAAATGCTATAAGTTAGTCGATCCCGAAATCGCTAAACAAAACAGAATGAAATGCAGCTGCGGAGGCACCATAAAGAAGGGGGTTGACTTTAGAATCTCTGAAATTGCAGATTTTAAAAAACCAAAACATCCGTCATTCAGACCGAAATACGTTCATCTGATGCCTCTGGCTGAAATAATATCTTCCGTTCATTCCAAGGGAGTAACTACAAAGACAGTTCAAAGAATCTGGCAAAAATTAATTGATTCTTTCGGCAGTGAAATCGATGTTTTAATTAATGCTCCTCTTGCGGATATTGATTTTCTAGACAGCAGAACTTCATGCGGCATAAAGAACTTCCGAAACAATACGGTTGAGATAATTCCAGGTGGCGGGGGCAAATATGGCGAAATCCTGTTTAAAAAAGAGATTAAAACCGAAAAAGTAGTAACTTTAGACAATTTTTAAAAAACGGACTTGGAGGGATTTGAACCCTCGATCTTAAGATTAGGAGTCTTACGCCCTTCCAGACTAGGCTACAAGCCCATATTATTATCAAGTCAATAAAATTAATTTAAATAAAAAAAGAATTTATAAGAGCGGACCCGCCGGGATTTGAACCCGGGGTCTTCGGATTAGAAGTCCGACGCCCTATCCAGCTAGGCTACGGGCCCTTACATATAGCAATAATAAGTTTATTTTTTGTGTTATATATACTTAACTATTTTTCTAAAAAAATAAAAAGTGAGGAAGATTATCCTCTTCCTAAGAATTCACCAGATGAACTGTATTGGAATGAATCAACTGCGGTTCCATTTGCATTATAAATGGTAACATACCAGTATGAACCTGAGTAATAAGGAGTTCCCGGATAAGCACCTGCTTCTCCAATATGGTTCCATGCGTCACTTTTAATTGTGGAAGCTGAAACTTGTGAGCCACTTCCAGATCCTGAACCACTTCCAGATCCTGAACCACTACCTGATCCTGAGCCACTTCCAGATCCTGAACCACTACCTGATCCTGAGCCAGAACTTGATCCTGAACCTGATGTTGTAGCCACGGATGAGGACCCATTCAAACTTGCATTTCCAAGTCCATCGCTAGGATTATTATTTGAGCCAATACTAGATAAATCTGAAAATATTGGATTATCACTATTAGTTAAACCGTAAGCTGTTACGGCTGCTGCAATACATAATACAATAATGATTGAAATAATTATATTTGCTTTGTCCATGCTTTGCCTCCTGTACATGTTAATTAAAGATAATAATATAAGTTAGTTTTTTATCTTTTATATATATTTCTATTTTGTTTTTTAGAGTATCACTTATTAATAATAATAGTTATATATAATTAATGTTAGTTTCTAATTTCTTAATTGAGGTGACATATTTGAAAGATAGAGTAGTTATATCTCCAACATCTCGTCAAGAAGGCCATGCCGAACTCGTCATGGAAGTCGATGATGAAGGGATAGTTACAAAAGGTATGTATTTTAGTATAACTCCTGTAAGGGGTTTAGAAAAGATGGTACTTAGCAAAGCACCTGAAACCGCTCCAGTTTTATGTCAAAGAATCTGTGGAGTATGTCCAATTCCACACACTTTAGCATCCGCTGAAGCTATCGATCAAGCATTAGGTATTGATATTCCTAAAAATGCTAAATTGTTAAGAAGAGCTACCTTAGCAGCACACAACATTAACAGTGCAGCAATTCACCACTTCTTAATTGCAACAGACTTTGTTCCAGCAGACTTATTTGCTACCGCTGTTGACAGTGTAAGTGAAGTCAGAAAAACTGTACAATATGTTGTTGACATGATTGCTGGTGAAGGTATTCACCCATCTGATGTTAGAGTAGGAGGAATGGCTAGAAACATTACTCCATTTGCAAAAGAAAGATTAATAGAAAGAATGACTGCACTTAGACCAAAACTCGAAGCACACATTGAATTAATCAAAAACTGTGTTGTCGAAAAAGGTTTACCTGATGATTTAGGTGTTGTTAACCAACCATTACTCGCAGTTGACCCACTTTACGGTGTAAACGACTTTGATATGGACGCATTTTCTGAAGTTTTACCAGAAGCATGGTATGATGATCCTGAAGTTGGTAAAAGAGGATGCTCTGTTATTCCATTAATCAACGGAGAAAACGTCGAAACCGGTCCTAGAGCAAGAATGGAAAAATACCAAGGATTCAAAGGAAAAGGAGTAAACGCTCAGCACGTTGCTCGTGCAGATGAAATGTTGAAAAACTACGACGCATGTTTAGCAGCATTAGATGAACTTGACACTTCAGGTTCAGCAAGAGCTGACTACGACCCAAGAGGTACCGGCGAACTCGGATTCGGTATTATTGAAGGTCCTAGAGGAACCAATGCTCACATGGCACAAGTTAAAGATGGAAAAATCCAATTCTATTCTGCAATTGTACCAACCACCTGGAACATTCCAACAATGGGTCCAGCTACAGAAGGATTCCATCATGAATTTGGTCCACATGTTATCAGAGCATACGACCCATGTTTATCCTGTGCTACTCACGTGATGGTAGTTGATGATGAAGACAAATCCATTCTTAAAAATGAAATGGTGAGAATCTAGTGATGGAGGATATATTAAATGCCTTATGATTCGGAGATAATTGTCATTGGTTGCGGAAATATTTTATTTAAAGATGATGGATTCGGTCCAATTGTAATCAATCTTTTACAAAAATATAGTAATGATAAAAACGATTACTATGATCCAGCTGTTACTGCTTATGTTGAAGAGGAATTTGATAAAGAAGTTTTAGATGAAATTAAAGGAAAATTTGAGGGTATATCTTTACCTGATAGTCTTCAATTTGTTGATGGCGGAACTGCAGCTCCAACTAACTTTTTCCCATTGTATGAAGAATATGATTGGAAAAAACTCATTGTTGTCGACGTTGTCGAATTCAATGACGAACCTGGAACTGTTGACATATTTGACCCTAATGTAATGCAAGTGGGAAAATATGACAATCCTCATGGTATGACAGTTGAAGAACCGCTTCAAAAAATTTCTGAAAAATGCGAAGTAGTAGTTGTTGGCTGCAAACCAGCAGAAATTCCAACTCCGGATGTTGATGTAGGTTTATCTAAACCTGTAGAAAAGGCAATTCCTGAAGCTATTGATCTTATTTTAAAAGAAATCGGGGTAAAATAATGTTAGAAGGTATTAAAAAGATTTTTGGTGGCTCAAAAGATGAAGGAGCACCAAAAGTAGAAGAAAAAGTTGAAGCTGCTCCTGAAACACCTGTTGAAACTGCTCCTGCAGAAGAAACCAAAGCTGCTTCAGCAAAACCACGTATTGGTTACATACACTTAAGTGGTTGTACTGGAGATGCAATGTCTTTAACTGAAAACTACGACATTTTATCTACAGTTTTAACTGAAATGGTTGACATCGTTTACGGTCAAACTTTAGTTGATTTATGGATTCACGGTACTTATGCAGAAGAAATGCCTGAAATGGACTTATGTTTAATTGAAGGATCTGTATGTTTACAAGATGAACACAGTGTTCACGAACTTTTAGAAGCTAGGAAAAAATCCGGCTTAATTTGTGCATTCGGTTCATGTGCTATGACCGGTTGTTTCACAACTTTCGCTCGTGGAGGTCAACAAGCACAACCTAAACACGAATCATTCGCACCTATCAGTTCTTTAGTAAAAGTTGATTGCGCACTTCCTGGATGTCCTGTAGCACCTGAAATGATTGCAAAAACTGTTGTTGCATTATGTAACGGTGATATGGAATACTTACAACCAGCTATTGATAAAGCTGCATGTAACGCAGGCTGTGGCTGTGACGTATTAACTGGCATAATCCGTCAAGGATTATGTTCCGGATGTGGAACTTGTGCTCTAGCTTGTCCTACAAGAGCTATGGGCTTCACTGAAGGTAGACCAAGCTGTGACAGAGACAGATGTATTAAATGTGGAACATGTTATACAATGTGTCCAAGAGCATGGTTACCTATCAAAAGAATTAAAGAGGACACAGGACTATAGGAGGAATGAAAATGGTATTAGGTACTTACAAAGAAGCAATTTCTGCAAGATCTACTGATAGTAAAATTTTAGATGTATCACAAGACGGTGGAATTGTATCTGCATTACTCTGTTACGCACTTGATGAAGGAATCATCGAAGGTGCTGTAGTCGCTGGAACTCCTGACGAAGACTGGAGACCTATTCCTACTGTAGTAACTTCTTCCGATGAAGTTATTGCAGCAGCAGGTACTAAATATTCCATGTCCCCAACTTTAGCTGCTTTAAAAGAAGCTACCCGTCAATACGGATTAGAAAAACTTGGTGTTGTAGCAACTCCATGTCAAGTACAAGGTTTAAGAAAAGCACAAGCTTATCCATTCTCAAGATTTGTTGCTGACAAAATTAAATTAATCGTCGGTATCTACTGTATGGAAAACTTCCCAATGGCTTCTCTTGACACTTTTGCAACTGCAAAATTAGGATTTGACAGTCTAACTGATGCAACTAAAATGGATATCGGAAAAGGAAAATTCTGGTTAACCAAAGATGGCGAAGACACTGGTTTAGCTATCAAAGAAACACACGGATACGAACAAGCTGGATGTAACATCTGTATGGATTACGTTGCTGAATGGGCTGATGTATCAACCGGTTCCGTAGGATCCCCAGATGGATGGTCCACTGTTTTAACCAGAACCGATGATGGAGAAACTGTATTTAAAGCTGCTGTTGATGCTGGTTTAATTGAAACCAAACCTATGGATGAAGTAAAACCAGGTCTTGGATTACTTGAAAAATTAGCTAAAGGTAAAAAAGACAAAAACGGCAAAGAACGTGAAAAAAGAGCACAAATGGGATTACCACTTCCAGTGGAATACTAATCTCTCTTTTTTCTTTTTTTCTTTTTTTTTAAAAAAATAAGTAAGAGATAAAATCTCTTTTTAAATAGTTGTTACTGTACAACCTTCTTTTTCAACAATGACTGTATGTTCTTTTTGACTTACAAAACAATCCTGTTTTTCTCTAAGTGGAGCATATGGATAGATTGCCATAGCTTCTGATAATTGTTTTAATGCGATGTTTCCTTTTCTTTCACCAAATTCGCTTGTTATCCATCTGCCTGAAAAAGGAACGTATGCATGGTTGTGTTGAATGTATTTTAAAACTTTTTGTGTAGTTTTCATTCTGAACGGTTTGTTTGCCATATATGAGAATATGTATTGGCCGGGGGCGTCATTTACAATTCCTTCTCCGTTTGTTGCGAAAGGTTCGATTGCAATTGCCTGGCCCTCATCTAAAACGTAGTTGTCATGATTGTCATAATTTGGAATGGAAATACCTGCATGAAGGTTATTCTGCTCTAGACTATGACCTGCCAAGTTAAAAATAGGATTCAAATGATATTCTGAAATCGCTTCGTGGACTGCAGCTCCAATCTTTGAAACTTCAATTCCTGCCCTGACTGTTGCAATTGCAGCTTCAAGGCCCGCTGCTGATGCTTCAACAATCTCTTCATGTAAATTTATTTCATCCTGTGTGTAATTTTCGCTGACGTTTCCCTCAGCAATGACTGTCACGGCAGTATCTGCAATATATCCGTCAATCATAGCGCCCAAATCCAATTTTACCATATCTCCGGCGTGTATTACTGTCTGGTCATTTGCAGGAGATGTATAGTGGGCTGCCACTTCGTTTAGGGATACGTTACATGGAAAAGCTATTTGGGCACCTGTTTTTAGGATTTCACTTTCCACATATTCCACCAAATCAATAACCAAGGTGCCTTCTTTTATCATTTTTGAAGCTTCGTCACGAATTTTAGAAGCAAGTTTTCCAGATTTTATATAAGATTCGATCATAAATTTTTACCTTCTATTATTATAAATAAATATATAATTGATAAAGTTTATATAATATTTTATCTTATTCATAACTATATAACTTGGAGGTAAAAAAATGGATATTCCTACAATACCTAACCAAATATTTTTATTAATCGTTTTGGTTATTGTTGCTATTGTATTGATTATTATTGTTTTCCAATGGAAAAGTATTTCAAAATCAAAAAATTCAATTGCGATTCTGGAAAAAGAAATCGAGCTTAAGAAAATGTCTATGGTAGAAAAGGACATTGAATCTAAAAGATTAATGGATAATCCTATTCCATTACCACAAGATCAACAAGATCGTCTTTCTGAAATCAGACAATCCACTACTGAAGCAAGAAGTCGTGTAGGTTTCCTTCACTCTGAAATTAATGAAAGATTAGCTAGACTGGAAGCTGAAACCGAGCAGAAAAAACTCGAAAAGATGCTTGCTGAAATAGAAGAAAAAGAAAATAAAATTAAAAACATGAAATAGGTGATAATATGGATGCTATGGAAGTTGTTGCCGTATTAATTTTAATTGCCGCAATTGTAGTTTTAGTATATTATTATTTATTAAATAGTCCAGCTACTATGGATAAATTAAAAAATATCGTTCCTACAAGCGCTGATGCTCATATGAATGAAGTTTTAAAATCCAATTCTTCTGATTATGACGATTTATCAAAAGAAGAGGGTGCTCCTGAAAAAGAATCCGAATCTATGGGTAAAAGAATTAAAGTTAAATTAAGCGATATTGACATGTCTGGAATCAATACCGATGCATTTTCTAATAAAATCGATGCTTTCCTAGATGCTAAAAGTGATCAATTAATAAAAGATTGGTCTTTAGCTACTACTGAAGATATCGATGATTTACATTCCAAATTTAGTGAAACCACAACTAATGTTGATAATTTGGAAAAAGAGTTCATTGAATTTAAAAAATCATCTGAAGAATTCCAACAAGCTACCCAAGAAAAATTGGATGACTTAGATAAAAGAATTGAATCATTAGAAAATAAATAACTTTATTTTCTTTGATTTTATCTATTTTATGGAAAACTATATATAACATCATTATCATAATTAATTATAGTTATTACTATTTTTCTTATAGCAGGGTGGGGTAGTCTGGTGAACCCGCAGGGCTCATAACCCTGAGATCCCTAGTTCAAATCTAGGCCCTGCTACATTCTCTTTAAATATTTTTCATGGCAAGTTGAAGACAGTTGCTGGTTATTTTAACTAAGGAAACTCCGCACATCAAACAAGACTATGGCGTTGAAAAACG
Organism: uncultured Methanobrevibacter sp.; assembly: GCA_900313645.1. Lineage (GTDB taxonomy): Archaea > Methanobacteriota > Methanobacteria > Methanobacteriales > Methanobacteriaceae > Methanocatella. The sequence goes on along the minus strand of OMSA01000046.1, from coordinate 1,254 downwards.
TATACTGAGAAGTATGACTCTGGAGCAGAAACGACACGGCTTTTAATGGTAGACGATGATATTATTTGAGGACATTAAAAGAAACGGTGAAACGGCCATTCCATAGGATGCAAGAACAAAGCTGCCGATAATCGCTTGTGTAGGCAAGGTAGTTCGCTAAGATGAATACTGTATTAACAGAATGTGGGTTACTCTTGACATGCCATGAATATTTAATTCTTATTTTGAAATTTTTATTAAACCATTATCTGAAAAATTAAATTTTAAAAAAAATAAGTTTGTGGATTAGTTAAATAATCCACTTAAGAAATCATTTGCGGAATTTGAATCAGTTGAATTAATCACATCTGATACTTGTATTTGGTATTGGTTGATGTCTCCTTGCACGTTTTGTATTTGCTCAATACTTGATGCAAGATTTTCTATATCGCTGTTTGTAATGTTAATGTTGTAGGTAATTGTGTAGTTGTTAATAATGTTCACGATAGTTTGGTGATCTGTTACATTATTTTCCTGTACATCTTCTTTTACATCATCAACAAGGTCGGATAATTTGTCGGCATCAACATCTGAGTTTTTAACAATTTCCGCTTGAGTGTAAATTTCATTGTTCGCTGCTTCTTTTACTGTTTCTGGAATTTCCACATCAGTTACAACTTCATATGAATTCATTATTCCTGCTAATGCAGATTCACCTGTAGCACTGACCGGACTAGTTACATATACGTGTCCTGCAGTAATTCCAGCTGATTTTAAAGCAGATATGTACATGTCTCCAGTGATTGTGTTGATTTTTGATTTGTCAACACTCACTTCCAGATCGTCATTGTCATTCAAATCCACAAGTGCTGAAGAGAATATTTGGCTTGAAGAGTAAGTTTTACCTGTTATTGTGCTTGAAATTTTATTTACATCACTTGCGGTGATTATTTTTGAATCAACGGAGTTTAAATCAACACCCGCTTGGGTTTTGAAAAAGTTATCAACAGTATTCTTGTAGTCGGCATTGTTGTATGTTGTCTCACCGTAAGTTATAACAGCTTGGCTCTGACTTGTAGCAAATCCGACTGGAATAAGTATTCCAATAATGATTATTGCTAATATAATACTTATCTTGCGCATATTATCACCTCTAATAATATTGGTACATTTTATTTAGTATTTTAAATATATAAATGTATCTTCTTTGTGTATACTTATTTTTAGCAATTTGTAATTTTGCTTTAGTTTAGTTAATTTTATATGTTTTCAAAT
>OMSA01000097.1 GCA_900313645.1 uncultured Methanobrevibacter sp. | reverse complement strand
GATGATGAGTTTGATGAGCTTTATCCGGACAAGAGGCCGTCAAATGTTATAATCAAATTGGACAAGAACTTCAGAAATGGAGTGTTCCAAAATGTCACAATGCTTCCGCAGGGTGATTTTGAAAATCCGTTCGAACTCAAAGACCTGCTTGACAAGTTTAAAAACTTAAATCCTCAATATGACATAAGTAATTTAACTGTTATCGATTCACTTGAAGAATATACCATGAAATATGTTGTACAAAAATTAAACGTGTGATACTATGGAGAATACAAAAGAATTCCTTAAAAAAATAGGCATTGAAGATGTTTCAAAGGATTATGTCTCATCAAAAAGATTTGATGACGGTGGACAGTTTCGCTTTGAAGTTCCGGGAATCCAGTCTCCTAAAACAATGAGGGCACTTTTGGAAGAATCTAAAAGGAATAATCTTTTCATTCATCGTGTAACTCAGACAAAGGGAATAATGATGCTTACCGATGAAGAGATTACTGAGATGTGTAAATTAGCCAAAGATTACGGATGCGAATTATTTTTATCAGTAGGTCCGAGAGCAACATATGATACCTCGGCTACAGTACATAGTGATGAAGGAAAAAGAATCGGGTATCGCTTAAGAGGTTATGACAATCTGGTTTATGCAATTGAAGATGTAAAAAGAGCCTGTAAACTTGGAGTTCGCGGAATACTTCTTTATGATGAGGGCCTTTTGTGGGTTTTAAACCAGATGAGAAGTGAAGGCGAAATTCCTCAAAACGTTCATTTTAAGTTATCCGCACATGCGGGCCATTCAAATCCGGCATCTGCAAAGCTCCTGCAGTCACAGGGCCTTGATTCACTAAATCCCGTACGTGATTTGCAAATTCCAATGATTGCAGCCATCAGGGATTCATGTGAAATGTCTTTGGATTTGCACACTGAAAATCCCAAATCCACAGGAGGATTCATAAGGCATTATGAGGTTCCAGAATTCATTAAAGTCGCTTCTCCGGTTTATCTTAAAACCGGAGGTTCCGTTGCGGCCAATCATAACTGGGACACAACAGAATCAGAAGCACGTGCACGCATAAAACAGGTTAAATTAGTCAAAAGAATGATAATGCAATATTGCCCTGATGCAATTGCTTCTCCGGATAAATCTAGTGATTTGGCAATTCCTGAGTGATTTTATGAGTATTTCACACGATATTTCAAAGGCAATTATAAAGGCCTCAACCACACTAACAGATGATAAATATAAAGCCTTAAAAAATGCAATATCTGCTGAAGATAATGAAAATGCTAAATGGGCATTAGAGCAGATTCTTGAAAATTACAAAGTCGCACAGGAAAAGAAATTCCCGTTGTGTGATGATACTGGAATTCCCCATGTAATCATCGAATTGGGTTGTGAAAGAGAAATTTCCGGCGAATTAATAAATCAGATTCATGAAGGCATTGAACTTGGTTTAAACGCTCTTCCGGCAAGGCCGATGGCAGTAATTGGAGATGATGTTGAAAGAATTGAGCAAAGCAGAGGCCTATATGAAAAACCAGGAATGCTTCGCCCGGCTTCAATTTTAATTGATAATGTCAATGACGAATCCACATATGCAAGGGATATTTCGCCGGATACGTTGAATCTACACTTTTTGCTTGAAGGAGGGGGGCCTGAAATCCGCTCAAAAACATGCAGGGTTTATCACAAAAGGTCTTTTGAAAATGTTATATCTGCTGCCTGCGGATGGCTTGAAGAGTCCCTTAAGATGTTGGGATGCACTCCGTCCATTCCATCAATAGGTATTGGAAGGACACACTACGAAGCGACATCTCTTCTTTTAAAATCAATAGCCTATGGAAATTTAGACAATCAAAGCGATTATGAGAAGAAAATCACTTCAAGGTTGAATAAATCTGGCATTGGGCCGTTGGGTTTTGGGGGAAAAACAACAGTTCTTGGATGTTATCTAAATATCGGAAATCAGAGGGCCAGTGGAGTGAGAATAGTTTCCGTCAGGCCATCATGCTTTGTTGAACCGAGAGTTGCAACACTAAATATATAAAGTTCATATGTAATACTTTTAATTAAGAAAAATTAAGGTTTAAAAAATGCAAGAAAATAATTTTAAGGTTAATCCTCGTTCTTTAAAAACTGCAATATCTAAAGTCCAAAAGGACAAGATTGTCACCAGAGGCTATAATCAAAGGGATTTGATTGAAAAAATCAGATATAGTGATATGGTTTTTTTACTTTTGAAGGGAAGACTGCCTACGCTCAAGCAGTCAAAAATATTCAATCATGTCCTGGTTTCATTCTGCGATCATGGTGTAACACCGCCAAGCACACAGACTGCCCGTTTAATTGCCTCTTCCGGCTCACCAATTAACTCAGCGGTAGCGGGTGCATTATTGTCTTTTGGAAACAAGCATGCTGGAGCGATTGAAAAAGCAATGGAATTGTATCAGTCAAAAATCAGATCCGTACGTTTAATTGACGATTCAAGCATTGATAACAAACAGATTGCCAGTCTGGCTATTGAAATATATAAGGATTATATCCTCAAGGGCAGAAAAATCCCAGGTTTCGGCCACAGGTATCACAGCACAGATCCCCGTGCGGATAAATTAATGGAAATGGCCATTAAGGAAGGGTTTGTCGGACCTCACATTAAACTGGCATTTGCCATTCAGGATTTGGTAAGCGAAAAGAAAAATATCCGCCTCAATGTTGACGGTGCCAATGCTGCCATACTGTCCGATTTAGGATTTGATCCTGAACTGGGTCTGGGCGTTTTCATGATTGGAAGGGTTCCGGGAATCATTGCACATATCCATGAGGAGAAAATGGAGGAAGAGGAATTTAGAAGATTCTGTGATTTGGATGATATAGAATATATGGGGGGAAGATAAGATGGAATTTATTGATGTTATTACTAAAAGATACAGTGTAAGAGGATATCTTGACAAGGAAGTGGAAAAAGAAAAACTGGATTATGTCCTAAAGGCTGCAACTATTGCACCTACCGGTGTAAACGCACAGCCATTCAAGGTCTATGTTATTGACACTAAAAAGTATAAGGATGAATTGTCAAAAATTTACGGCGCCAAATGGTTTGTAGAAGCTCCATTGGTTCTTGCAGTTGTTGGAATTAAAAACAAGGCATGGACCAGGCCATGGGATCAGAAAAATATTGCAGACATTGATGCGACAATCGTAATGGATCATATGATTCTTGCAGCGGCTGACGTCGGTCTTGGAACATGTTATATCGGCGCATTCAAGAAATATGAAGCTCATAAGTTCCTGGAGCTGGATGAAAATGAGGAAGTTGTATTGTTCACTCCTTTAGGTTACGGTAACGCGGAGCCAAGAGACACTCCAAGAATGGAATTGGATGAATTTGTAGTATATAAAGATTAAGATGAAATTATTTTTAATGAAAGCGGATAATTCCAAGGATATGGAGAAGATATCTGAGGAGTTATCTCAGCATAAATTTAAAACTGTCGATACTCAGGACAATTTTATTTTAATGAGAAAAAGAAGATATGGAAATATTTTAATCCATGTCGTTTGTTTAATCATAGCCCTCCAGTTTATAGGTCTTGTAATATTTATAAATGTGGCTTATTTTGCTTATTCATTCCTTTGGGCATCTCCGAATGTCTTAATAACAACCGAAACTGAAGGCGATGACGGCGAGGCTCTGGAATTTAGTGATATGGATGAGATATTGAAAGAGGCAAATCGCCTCATATAATTTCATCAACGCTATATTCTTCTATTTTTCTAATCACCAGCGGACTTTTACTGTTGACGTATTCGCTTTCCTCACCAATTTTTGCATCGATAAATACCTTATCGGCGCCAGGTTCTGAAAACAAACTTATAATGTCTTTTATAAACTCGTCATAATCCTTTTGCACGTCCTCATCGCTGAAACCCAAACGAGGCAGTTCATCTGTCCAGATGTCTGCGCCTGGAGAGAATTTCTTGTCGATAACTTTGCCGTCGGCGATTTCAGCGTCCAGAGTTATTGAGAAATTTTTGTTTAAGATTATCCAAACTGCTCTTTCCATAATAACTAATTGATATAAAATGATATAAATATTATAAAGTTGAAATTTAAGATTAAGTGTTATTATGGCAAACGTTAAAATGTTTAAATTATTAGGTGTAATGTTGGCATTGATGTTGGTTGTTTGGGGTATTTCTCCATTCATAAGACATGATCCTATAACAAATGATGTTATAGCCACATCAATCATATTGATTTTGATTGCTATTGCTTACTTTATAATCCTGTTCAATCCAAGTTGGACCAAGGCAGTTTTCTTTTTTGAAGGTATTGTTATTGGTGTGAGCGGGTATATGTTACTTGCTTTTCCATATAACATAGAACTTGCTGTTGTAGGTTTGATTATTATAATAATAGCAATACTAGCATATCTGCAAAAGTTACCACCTAGTATATTAAAATGGTTCTATAGATAACTTATTTTTCTTTTATTCTTTTTTTAACCTATTATTTCTGCTTAAATTTTATTTTTTAAATAGTTTTTTTTATTCAAATTTCAATTTTAGTAAAAGATATATATATTGCACAATAAAAATAAGTGTACCATGGTGATTAATTATGGCAGAGATATCAGACGCAATCGCAATGATAAAAAAAGCTGAATCTGATGCTGAACAACTTATTGCAGATTCACAGTCAAAGTCCGACGACTTGATTGCTGAGTCCAAAGTAAAAGCTGAAGAAATTATTTCTACAGCCAAGTTGCAGGCTGAAGACGAAGCTAACGATACTGTTTTTGATGCAGAAGATAAAGCTAAAAAAGAAGCACAATCTATTGCTGAAAAGTCCAAAGAAGACGTTAAATCTTTAAAGGGCAAAGCTATGGCAAATGTAGATGAAGCTGCTTCCGTAATTGTCAAAAATATTTTGTAGTGTGAGATTATATGTTCAAGACAGCTAGAATGCGTAAAATTAGAATTGTTACACTGGAAAAGTATGTAGCTCCTACAGTGGACGCTCTCCACGAGTCCGGGCTTATACAAATCAGTGATATTTCTGATAGCATTCAGCAAGATCCTGAATTAGCGGAATTAGTGACTCCTGCTAAAGCTACTCCATATACTGGTAAGCTATCTTCTCTTCTCATGAAAACAAACGGTATATCTGAACTTTTAGGAAATTCTTTATCAGAAGGCCATGGGTTAAAAGATACAATAATGTCTTTAATTAGTCCAGATTTACCTGTTCAAAAAGAGGTTGAGAAGTTAGACACTGAAGCTTTTATTGCAAAAGCTGAAGACACTTTAGCCCAGGTGGAAGCTAAAACTAGTGTAATTGAGGGAAAACTAGCCGCTCTCGACACTGAAACAAGTGAACTACAGTCTAATAAAAGTTTGGCTAATCGCTTATCTAATTTTGACATAAACTTAGCTGACTTAAAAGATTCAAAGTACACTTCTACAACAGTTGGAAGGATTAATGCTGAATCTGCTTCAGAAATCAAAAATGAATTAAGTAACTTGACAGATGAATTAGATGTTTTTACTGTTCCTATGGATGATAAAGAAGGAGAAATTATCGTCGTAGTGACATTAAAAGAATTTAGCGATGATGTTTATTCAACACTTCGTAAATATGACTTTGAGAAAATGGAAGTGGGCAATGTTGAAGGTACTCCTCAACAAATCATTTCACATGCCGATTCCAGGTTATTGACCATTGAATCAGAACGTGATTCCATTAAAAAGGAATTGCATTCAGTTGCTGAGCAATGGGATGACGATATATTAGCTCTCAAAGAACAATTAGAAAATGAAAAAGAAAAGAACGAAATTCTATCTTCATTTGTTCAAACCAAAGATGCTTATGTACTTGAGGCATGGGTACCTGTAAAAGATACCGAAAAGGTTGAACAACTCGTAGAAAAAAGTTCTGATGGACATTGTGCCTTTGAAACAATAGAGGTTGAAGGTACTGATGATGAAAATGTTCCGGTTTTACAACAAAACGGATGGTATGCAAAACCTTTCGAATACCTTGTTGATATGTACTCTCCAGTACGTTATAATGCAATGGATCCGACTATTTTTGTTGCAATCACATTCCCATTCTTCTTCGGTTTCTGTTTAACCGATGCAGTTTATGGTTTAGTTGTAGCAGCTATCGGTGTTGTATTATTAAAAGGGCTTGGTAAAGTTAAAGAATCAATGCATTCATTCGGTTGGATTTTAATCTGGTCAGGTCTGTGGGCCGTTGTACTGGGTTTGATTACCAACGGTTTTATCGGGGACTTCCCGGAAAGGATTGCAGGATTTAGATTGCCAACTGTATTTGCTCCTGTTGAAGCATTTGTACACCCAGATACTATTTTGATAATAGCTATCGCTGTTGGTCTTTTATACACTAACATCGGATTTATCTTAGGTGCTATTAACAACTTAAGATACGGCAATGTTAAAGAAGCAATCGGTTCTCAAATTTGTTGGTTTGTATTTGAAGCTGGTATTATTTTACTCGCTTTAGGATTCATGATGCCTGCTTTAGGCATGATTGGTATGATTCTAGGTGGTATATTAATAGTTGCAACCATTGGAATGTTAGTTTGGGCTAACGGTGCTTATGGTGTAATGGATATCTTCGGTTACATGGGTGACGTTTTATCCTACGCACGTCTTTTAGCATTATGTTTAGCTACCGGTGGTATTGCTATGACTGTAAACATTTTAGCAGAAATGTTAAACAACATGATTCCATTTGCAGGTATTGTTCTTGCAGTATTCATATTCATATTCGGTCATATTGCAAACTTCGCTTTCCAAGTATTAGGTGCATTTATTAACGCTTTACGTCTTAACTATGTAGAGTTCTTCTCACAATTCTTCATGGAAGGTAAAGGTAAATTCGAAGCTTTCAAAGCAAAAAGAACATTTACAAAAATTAAAAATTAAAAATTTTTCATTTATATCTTAAATTAAATAAAAAAATCAATATTATTTCAAAGGTGAATTAAATATGGTAGAAATTGCTTTAGGTACTGCTTTAGCAGCTATTGGTGCTGGAGTAGCAATTGGTTTTGCC
>OMSA01000098.1 GCA_900313645.1 uncultured Methanobrevibacter sp. | reverse complement strand
GGATTTGTTATTGAAAAATAACATTTCTAATTCTTTTTTTTAAAATAATAAAATAAGCGGAAGTCAATATTGTGGACTTCCTTATTAAGATAATTTGTTTTAAGTGGGATTATATTTCAAATCCACCGTCTGCCTTAATGATTTGACCGTCAATAAATGATGAATCGTCACTTGCAAGGAAGAGTGCTAAGTGTGCGATATCTTCAGGTACACCATGTCTTTTAACTGGACATTGGTCAATCATTTGTTGGAGTGCTCCCGGTCCTCCGATACTGTCTACCATTGCGGTGTGGATTAATCCAGGTGCAATACCGTTACATCTGATTTCAGGACCTAATTCCCAAGCCATGGATCTGGTCAGTCCCATCATTGCATGTTTACTGTCTACATAAGCAGCAAATCCGTGGTGTGCTCCAAATGAAGCTACTGAACAGGTATTTACGATGGTTCCTTTTCCTTTTTCTTTCATTACTGGTACAACGAGTTGTGTTAAGAGTAATGCTGATGTAACGTTTACGTTGAATACTCTGTTCCATTCTTCAAGAGTCAAATCCATTAAAGGAGACATTGAAAGCATTCCTGCATTGTTAAACAGGACATCGATGGTTCCGTAAGCTTCCATGGTTGCGTCAAATATTTTTTGAACATCATCCAGGTTTGCCATATCTGCAATTACATAGGTTGCTTCGTTTCCAGCAGCTTTAATATCGTCCACTACTTCTTTTGCTCTTTCTTCATTTCTTCCAGTTACTACAACCTTTGCTCCTTCTGCAGCGAATAATTTTGCTGATTCTCTACCCATTCCGGAGGTTGCTCCAGTTACTATTGCTACTTTTCCATCTAATTTTCCCATGTTATCACCTTTTGCAAAATCACCATGATAAATCATGATAATTGTAAATAGTAGTTTATTTTTAACAATATTTAAATTTTTTTAAAAAATAGTTAATAATTAATAATTTGTTTAAAATCATCTAAAAAATAAAAGTTAAAATTAAATTTTTTATAAATAAAAAAAAGATGAAGTTTATAAGTTATAAACTTCTTCTGCAGGAACGATTGTGATATTGTTGTCAGTTAAGACTTTGATTAGGTTATCAATGTCGTCTGCATGCAGCAACAGAATAGCTTTGCCTTCTTTGTCATGAGAAAAAGCATAAAGATATTCCAAATCAATAAAATTCTCTTTTATGATATCTAAAATAGCAGTTAATCCGCCAGGGGTATCGTTCATTTCAACCCCTATGATTTCAGTGATTTTAACTAGGAAATTGTTTTCTTCAAGGGCTTCTTTTCCCTTATCAGGATTGTCAACTACAAGTCTCAGGATACCGAATTCGGAAGTGTCTGCCATGCACATGGCTCTGATATTGACATCGGCAACGGTCAGTACTTCCAGCGGTTTTGATAAACTGCCCATCTTGTTTTGTAAAAATATGGATAATTGTTTGATTTTCATTGTTTCACCTAGTGTAAGTTTCTTTTATCAATTACTCTTTTTGCTTTTCCTTCAAATCTTGGAAGTGTTTTTGGCTCTACTAGAGTGACTTTAACTCTGATACCTGTTTCATTTTCTATTGATTTTCCGATTTTTTCCTGGATTGCCATCATTTCCTTTACGCCGTCGAAAAACAGTGCAGGTGATGCTTCCACTTTGACTTCGATTTCATCAAGTGTTCCAGGTCTTGTAACTATAATCATGTAATGAGGCTCTACATCACCAATTTTAAGTAATGCTTTTTCTATTTGTGATGGGAAAATAGCTACTCCTTTAACTTTAATCATATCATCAGATCTGCCGGTAATTCTGCTCATTCTTGCATGTGTTCTTCCACATTCACATTTTTCATAAGTGAGTTTGGTCAAATCTTTTGTTCTGAATCTGATTACTGGCATTCCTTCCCTTTCAAGGTTTGTCAAAACAAGTTCTCCAGGTTGGTTTTCACCTAAAACCTCAAGTGTTTTCGGATTGATGATTTCAGGATAATAAATGTCTTCTGCTATGTGCAATCCTTTTTGAGCACAGCATTCTATTCCAACACCTGGACCCATAAGTTCAGTTAAACCATAAATGTTGTATGCTTTTGTTCCGAAGATTTCTTCCACTCTGTTTCTTATCTCTTCAGTCCATCCTTCTGCTCCAAATCCGATGGCCTTTATTCCCAATTCCTTAGGGTCAATTCCGTCTTCAAGAGCAACTTCACCGAGGTGGATTCCGTATGAAGGTGTGAAAATCAGTCCGGTAGTTCCGAAATCCTTCATGATTTCAATTTGCCTTCTGGTCTGTCCGGTTGAAATAGGTATGATTGCAGCTCCGACTTTATGTGATCCGTAGTGAACTCCAAATCCTCCGGTAAACATTCCGTATCCGTGTGTATTCTGCAATATGTCATCTTCGCCTATGCCCATCATGGTAAGTCCACGTGCAATGGTTTCAGCCCATGTGTCAAGGTCTTTTTCGGTATAACCTGAAACTACTGGTTTACCGGTTGTTCCGGATGATGAATGCAATTCTTTGATTTCTTTGATGTCAACTGCAAACAATCCGAAAGGATAACTTTCACGTAAATCGTCTTTTGTAATGAATGGTAATTTTTCAATATCCTTTAAGGTTTCTATATCTTCAGGATAAACTTCAGCTTCACTATATTTCTTGTTATAGTAAGGAATTTTATCGAATGCCCTTTTTACAGTCTTTTGAAGTTTTTTTAATTGTAATTCTTCAAGGTCTTGCCTTGGCATTGTTTCTATTTCTTCGTTCCAAAACATTTTTTGCCTCATTATAAATCTATTATATTAATATTGCTTTTTTATTAACTTAAATTTTATCTTAATTTTTATCTACCTATAATTAATATTTATATATTTTATTAGAGTAATATTAAATTGTAAATAATTAAATTTTACTGGAGAATACGTTATGGATATGATGAGTGTTTTATGGCAGGTGGGGATATTTGCTTCCGTTTTGGTTTTTGGGATTAAAATTGGTCTTGCATCCGGTTTGGCCAACCTGTCAAAAAGATTATTTGCACTAATCTGTATATTATATGGGGGTGGAGTAATACTGATATCATATATTGCTTCATTTTTTGCAGATCAGTTGGTTCAGGCAATATACAGCTATAATACAATATTTTACATTTTGATGGCATCTATAATGATTATTGCAGGTTTGTTTACCATAAGAGAATGGAAAATACATGACAAGAATACGTCTACGGCAACTTCTCTTGCTATCATCGCTCCTTGTCCGTGCTGTTTTGGTTCAATTATTGCAAGTGTTTTGATTGTTGCGCCAACAATTGGAGTCAGTTCTCTTAACTTAAGCTGGTATGCTGCAGCGGCACTTGTTGCAGTCATGATTGTAACATATTTTGCATCAAACACCATTGTACGCATTATTAATAAGCCTTATCCTATCGTATTGGGTAACTTCATGCTTTTGCTTGGTGCATATTTCCTGCTTTCAGCTATTGTAATACCAAATATTGCAGGTGCATTATCAAAAACTACAAGTCCGATAACATTAGGTTCTCCTCAAGACCTCCTAATGATAGTTGTGGCATTTGCCATTCTGTTGTTCGGCGGAATGCTTTTGAAAAAAAGAAGTAAAAATATTTTAGAATAATTTAGGTGAAAAGATATGGTTTTAAATATTCCTGGTGGGGAATTCTTAACAGGCTCTCTTGATGTAATCTCACAGAGTTTGACAATACCGGTTTTAATCATTCTGCTGGTAATTGTTATAATTTCCATTATTACATTGGGAGGAGTTATCGCAGAGTACACTTCAAGACGTAAAGTTCCTGTCGGAACAATTAGGGATTTGATTTATGATATCAACAGGGCACAGTCTGTTGAGGCACTGAAAGACGTAATTTCAAATGCAAAGATTCCTAAATCTCAAAAAAAGGTTTTAAGCGAAATAGCTTCTTCATCCGAATTGGGTGATTCATCAAGAGAAGCACTTGCACGTAAGCTATTTGAATTTGAAGAAGAAAAAACCAATAACACTTTACAGAAAACAGACATCATTACACGTATCGGTCCGACATTGGGGTTAATGGGTACCTTAATTCCGATGGGTCCTGGTCTTGCGGCATTAGGTGCAGGAGACATTAATACATTAGCTTCATCATTAACAGTGGCATTTAACACAACCATTGTAGGAATCGGTTCAGGTGCTTTATGTTATTTCATCGGTAAAATCAGGGCTGGATGGTATGACAGATACCTGTCAGATCTGGATGCTTTAATTGATGCGGTATTGGACAAAATGAATAATTAGTGGTTTTTATGGTAAGAAAAAATGGAAGACGCAGATCCAAGCGTCAGGAAGAAGATCCTATGGCAGGTACAGCCAACCTTGTGGATGCAATGCTGGTTATTGCAGTTGGTTTTCTTGTTTTCGTTATCATAAGCTGGAATATGCAGGCAATGATAGATCCGGACCAGAATATTCATGAACAGATGCAGCAGAAAATGACCGAGGTTGACCAAGGCCAGCAGCTAAACGAAACCCCTGACACTTCAAACTACACCGAAATGGGTAAGGTGTATAAGGACCCTGCTACGGGTAAGCTGATAATGGTGGAAGAGTAAATCTTCCACGCCAAAACTTTTTTTACTTTTTTTTCAACACGAAAATTTTATAAATATCATCATCTAAACTAATACTTACGAATTTTTAATGGTGTTTGGTGAAATGGAATTCTGTCCTAATTGCGGTAAATTGTTAATGCCTACAAAAGGCATGGTTAAATGTAGATGTGGTTATGAAAAATCACTTTCAAAAGATGATATTGAAGAGCAGTACACTATGGAAGGTGAAAAAAAGCCTGAAATGAAAGTCAT
>OMSA01000143.1 GCA_900313645.1 uncultured Methanobrevibacter sp. | reverse complement strand
GTATATTCCTGATGAGATTACGGGAAATCCTATTGAGCTGCAGTCATGCTCCTTTGCTAATTTTAATGACTGGGTGTATGCGCTGTAGAGAAGTTCCTCCTCGTTTTCGCTGCCTCCTCTCCAGATCGGGCCGACGGCATGGATGATGTATTTTGCCTTGAGGTCAAATCCCGGAGTGATTACAGCGCCTCCTGTCGGACATTCACCGATTTCACTGCATGCCTTTGTGAGTTCGTATGAGCCTGCCTCGCTGAATATCGCTCCGCACACTCCACCACCTTCCAGAAGCTGACTGTTTGCAGCATTCACCACTGCATCAACATCCAAATCTGTTATTCCTTTCTGCTGTATTTCAATTGTTCCTTTCATTTTAATCATTTCCTTTTATATGAAATCGCTTTTCGGTCTTGCCTCGATGCCGAACTCTGCATACATTGCCCTTGTATCTTTGTTGGACTCGATTGCAAGGTATCTGTCTGGATTGTTTCCGTGGGTTGGAAGGACAGCCTTTTCAAGCCAGTATCTCTTGAGTTCCGGAGGACGCCTGTTGAAGTTCCAGTAGGATTCGTCAACTTTCAAATCCGTATTTTCCTCGATATGCTTCAGTGAGTCATATGAGGTGTAATATGGGCTTGCTGTAATCAGGATGACGTAATTGTCCTTGATAAGGTCAACCAGTTCATGCTCATACTTTCTTTTGGTGATCTTTCCCGGAAGCTTTTCGTATCTTATGGGCCATGAATTGGAGATGAGCGTGTAGTTCAAATCCAGAAGGATGATTTTGTCCTTTGGAATTGTGAGTTTGTCCTCCTTGATTTCTGTGTCATCTTCATCTTCAATCAGTTTCTGGCCGCAGTTCAGGCAGTACTTCTCTTTAGGGTCGTTTTTTGTTTCGCATGCTGGACATACCTTCATATTTATCACAATTATTTGAATTTTGTATTTTCCCCGCCGTTGCTGACCTTGTGGGCAAATTGCCAGTTGCGACAACGGTTATATAATTCTTCATCTGAATGCTCAACATCCCAATTGATGTCGTCTTTGCTGAATTCAACTCTTTTTGCATTTTTAATTTTAACACTGATGCCGTTAAATGAGTATTCGATTATTTCTCCTTCACATTCCTCAAAGGCAAGATGGAAATTATCTTCAAGAGCCATTGAAGGTGCAACACCACATAAATAGTAGTATCTTGAGTCAAGCTCATCAAGTGCAATGTTTTCAGCTTCCTTTAAATCATTAGTGATTTTTTTAGAGGTTTTGCCTAAAAGACACTTTTGGCAATGCTGTTTTAGGTTCACTCCATTGATGTATTGGAGCCATAGGTATCTCCATTTTCTGTCTGTTTCAAATTTTTCAATTACAATAGTCATTTTCACACCTTCTGGTCGTATACCTGTTTAATCAAATCGATTGCATAATCAATATTTTCATGATTTAGTGTCAGTTCATAATCTGCCAATTCTCCTCCTGTTGTTATATTGGATATGTCACGGGTTTCATTTTTACTATCTTCAAGCTGTTTGGTATAAAAAATAATTTTTATTGAGCTTTTCACAGTGACAAGGCAGATATATTTGTCCTGTGCTTTGATGGAAACTGCATCCACCAAATACTTCAAGTTCAAATCATCAAATTCATCCAATAATTTATTTTCAAAATCTATGTATAATTCAATGATTTCTTTGGATTTGTTTTCCAATAATGTGTTTTTGGTCAGTTTTATGGAATCCAAGTCGATGTCTAATCTTTTTGTGAAATTTCCGTCTGTCTTTTCATATAGTACATATCCGTTTTTTTCATCTTCCTTAAATAGAGATACGACATAAAGTTCTGTGGGAAAATCAAGATTTTCACTTTCTTCAATCTGTTTTTTGCTGAATTCAGGACCTATAATCATGACACGTGTGTTTTTAAAATCAATTTCTTTGGAATCGTCTAATAAATCAGCATATTCTTCAGGTTTTGATAAAAGCAATTCCCGATATTCCTGAACCTGGTTTAAAACATTCAAATTAAGTTCGTTTTTGTATTCGATGATTACAAATGTGTTTGTTTTTTCATCGAATGCAAGATTATCAAATCTCAAATCGTCTTTCTGTATTTCAGAAGCAACCAGTTTCAATTTGAACAGTTCCTTTAGGTGATTCTGTGTTAAATTGTGAAGCTGGTATTCGCTATCAAAGGGGATTTTTTTTCTCATGATAATATTTTTGATGACAATGATATTTAAACACAAGTTATATTATTGATGGTTATATGATTGAAATAAATGTAATGTCGCAAGACCTGGCACCGGTACAATTAAATTTGGAAATTTGATTTACTGTGCTGGGGATGTTTTGATGGCCATTGCATCGGAATAAGTGTAAAATGGAGCGCATGCTCCAAGATTGCATAAAAATGTAGGTTACTCTTGGTTAAAAATAGATTCATAATCAATATCAATTGCAGGAATTAATCCTACAATTTCCCAAGATATTGATTTACTTTATCCAATATGGTGTCCATATTTCCACCAATTGTGGAGGTTGTAACCTCTGATTAATTATTAATCATTTGCATATATAAATATTTGCAAATGCATAATTCAATGAATTGTTTATTGCCTGACAGCATATTTTTATTTTATTTAAATATTTTCAAGTTTATAGATTGCTTTAATTTTATTTTAACATCAATGTTGGTGTTAATTTGTAAAATTATTTATTTTCATTGTTTTGACCGGATACAGTTATACACATAATAGACATAACTTTATATATAAGTTTAAACAAATATATAAGTAGAGATTAAAAGATTATCTCAACGAAATATTTAATTCTAAAAATTTTCACCTACACATTAGAATTCAGATATTCAAATTAAACAATGTGGGCTAACAATAACATGACCAAACGCCCGCAGTCTCAGAACCGTTGCCGTTGAACTTATGCAAATG
>OMSA01000100.1 GCA_900313645.1 uncultured Methanobrevibacter sp. | reverse complement strand
CCGTCATCAATTCTTTTTTCTATGTCCAATAATTTGGACCATTCGTCCCCTGATGGTAGTTGTAATGTATTGAGCATGTCGTCTGTAAATTGCACATCAAAATTATTTCTGTTAATTGTAATGTGGATGTTAACTTCATTTTGTAAATCGTAGTATTTACGTGGACGACCTCTTAGAATCTTTTTGTAAGAAGAATTGAGGATTCCTATGTCTTCCATAGCACGTAAATGTGCAATAATTGCTTTCTGACCAATGTCGAGTTCATTGGAAATTTCACTAACAAACATAGGTTCTTCCCTTAAAAGATTTATAATGTCTCTTCTAGTTTTACAACCCATTACATCAAGTATATCTTCCACATCAATGTCATCTGCCTGGTTGTTATAGTTTCCTCTAATTTCTATATGGCCGGCAGGTGAATTGACATTTCTGCGAGATTTTTGATTTTTCTCAATGTCGTTTGTACTAGTCATGATTATACATATGTATCGAAACCTTTATATAACTTTTTGTTACTATAATAATGTAAGAGAAAGATAACTTTTGGTTACTTTAATATTTGGTTCAGAAAAACTTGAAGTAATAACTCCTGAATGATGAACCATTTTCCTATATGTCCATAAATTCCCAAAAACCAGTGTTAAAGGACCAAAAGAAAAATTTCTCAACTGAGGGTTATTACAAAAGTTTTTCCAAAAACCTAAAAAAGGTGTAACTATGACTGATGAAAATAAAACCGAAACTGAAGTTGAAACTATCGATTTCGAAGAAAAAATTGAGGAGCTTGAAAAAGAGCTAACTCAAAAGGACGAAGAAATCGAAAAACTCAAAGACGAAACTCAAGAATACATCGGACTTTCACAAAGACTTCAAGCGGATTTTGAAAATTTCAAAAAAATCACAGACAAAAGAAATAAGGATCTGATAAAATTCGCAAACGAGAATGTGATTAAAGAGTTTCTTGACTGTTACGAAGACTTCGGTAGAGCTTTAGAAACTGAAAATGATGAAGATTTAAGAAAAGGTATTGAATTGATCTATAATAAGTTTAGTGACGTACTTGCAAAAGAGGGCGTAAGTGAAATTCCTGCAAAAGGAGAAAAATTTGATTTGAACAAACATGAAGCGTTGATGGTTCAGGAATCAGATGACGTTGAAAACGGATATATTATAGAAGAATTAATGAAAGGATACATGTACAAAGACAAAGTTCTTAAATATTCAAAAGTTATAGTTTGTAAAAAATAATGTTTATTAAATAATTCATGAAAAAAAATAAAGGTGATAAATTATGTCTGACGCTAAAAAAGAAAAAATTATTGGAATTGACTTAGGTACAAGTAACTCAGCTGCATCAGTGCTTGTAGGAGGAAAACCAACTACAATCCCTTCCGCTGAAGGTGCAAGCCAATACGGTAAATCATTCCCAAGTTACGTTGCATTTACCGAAGACGGTCAAATGTTAGTTGGTGAACCTGCAAGAAGACAAGCAGTAACCAATCCTGAAAACACAATCAGTGCAATTAAAAGAAGCATGGGTACCAACCACAAAGTCACTGTAAACGGAAAACAATATTCTCCACAAGAAATTTCCGCATTCATCCTACAAAAAATCAAAAAGGACGCTGAAACATTCCTCGGAGAACCTATTGAAAAAGCAGTAATCACAGTACCTGCTTACTTTGACGACAACCAAAGGACTGCAACCAAAGATGCAGGAACCATTGCTGGATTGGATGTTGTAAGACTTGTAAACGAACCTACCGCAGCAAGTCTCGCATACGGACTTGACAAAGCTGAAGAAGAAGACATGAACATCATGGTATACGACTTAGGTGGAGGTACCTTGGATGTAACCATCATGGAGTTCGGTGGAGGAGTATTTGAAGTAAGATCCACAAGCGGAGACACCCAACTCGGTGGTACCGATATGGATAACGTATTAATCAAATACTTGGCTGATGAGTTCAAAGCACAAGAAGGAATTGACTTAATGGATAACGACCAAGCAGTACAAAGATTAAGAGAAGCTGCTGAAAAAGCAAAAATCGAATTATCCACCACCACAACTACCGAAGTCAACTTACCATTCATCGCAATGGGAAGCGACGGTACTCCTAAAAACTTAATTATCTCACTTACAAGAGCAAAATTAGAAGAGCTCGTTGATTCAATTGTAGAAAAATCAGGTAAACCAATGCAACAAGCTTTAGATGACGCTAAAATGAGCAAATCTGAAATTGATAAAATCATCCTTGTTGGTGGACCTACCAGAATGCCAATCGTGCAAAAATTCGTTGAAAAATTCATAGGAAAACCTGTTGAACGTGGAATTGACCCAATGGAATGTGTATCCATGGGAGCTGCAATTCAAGGAGGAGTTTTAGCTGGTGAAATTAAAGACATCGTTTTATTAGACGTAACTCCATTATCATTAGGTATTGAAACCTTAGGTGGAGTATCAACCACTTTAATTGAAAGAAACACTACAATTCCTACCAAGAAAAGCCAAATTTTCTCCACAGCTGCTGATAACCAACCTTCAGTAGACATTAACGTATTGCAAGGGGAAAGAAAAATGGCTGCAGACAATACCTCATTAGGACGTTTCCAACTCGTAGGTATCCCACCTGCACCAAGAGGAATTCCACAAATTGAAGTAACATTCGATATTGACGCAAACGGTATTATTAATGTAACTGCTAAAGATAAAGGAACAGGTAAAGAGCAAGCAATTACAATTACCTCATCCACCAAATTGTCTGATGAAGAAATCGAGCAAAAAATCAAAGAAGCAGAAATGAATGCTGAAGCTGATGCAAAAAGACAAGAAGAAATTGAAATCAGAAACAATGCAGACTCATTAATTTACACTTCAGAAAAAACCTTAGACGAACTAAAAGATCAAGTATCTGAAGATGAAAAAACAAAAGTCGAAGGACTTGTTAGCGAATTAAGAGAACTTATAGCTGGCGATGATGTTGATGCCATTAAAGCCAAATCTGATGAATTATCAAATGTAGTTCAAGAAATTGGTGCTAAAATCTATCAACAAGCACAAGCAGAAGCACAAGCTCAACAACAAGCTGGAGCTGACCCTAATGCAGGTGCTCAAAATGATGGCGATGATGACACAATTGATGCAGACTATGAAGTAAAAGATGATTAGATTAAATAATACAGTTTTATTGGATTGTTAGGTTAAATAACAAACAGAATCAGAATCAATAATTAAACTGACAGTTGGATAAAACTATTATTTTTTCTATCTAATTTTTTTATAATTATTTTTTTTAAGGTGAATAAATGGCAGACAAGCGAGATTATTATGAAGTTCTCGGAGTAGACAAAAACGCTGATGAGAAAACTATCAAAAAAGCTTATCGTAAACTGGCCAGGAAATACCATCCAGACGTTTGTGAAGAAGAAGGGGCTGAAGAAAAATTTAAAGAGGTAAGTGAAGCTTACGCTGTCTTGTCCGATGATGAAAAACGTCAAAGATATGACCAATTCGGTCATGCTGGAATGGATGGATTTACTGCTGAAGATTTCTATCAAAATGTGAACTTCGAAGACATCTTCCAAGGATTCGACATTGGAAACATTTTCGATATGTTTGGTTTTGGAGGAGGAAGTCGCTCAAGAGGAAGAACTGGTCCTCAAAGGGGTTCTGATATTTATACCGAAGTACCTATTTCACTTGAAGAGGCATTTAACGGATGCGATAAGGAAATTAAAATTACAAGAAGTGAAATATGTCCAACCTGTCACGGATCCAAATCCAAACCTGGCGTGGAACCGCAGACCTGTCCTAAATGTGGCGGAACAGGCCAAATCAAAGAAGTCAGCAACACATTTTTAGGCCAAATGGTTAACGTAAGGCCATGTAGAGAATGTGGCGGAACCGGTAAGATTATCACCGACCCATGTGACGATTGCCATGGAAAAGGAAGTAAAAGAAAAACTAAAACAATTAAAATTGAAATTCCTGAAGGAGTTGACGAAGGCAACCACTTAAGAGTTTCCGGTGAAGGAAACTGCGGTGAGGTACCTGGACTTGAAGGGGATTTAATTGTTACAGTCCATGTTAAAGGACACAGACAATTCCAAAGAGAAGGCGATCACCTGTACATAGACCAGCAAATCAGTTTCCCTCAAGCTGCATTGGGTGATGTATTGAGCATTCCAACCATCGAGGGAAAGGAAGTTGAGTTTAAAATTACACCGGGAACACAAAGCGGAACAGTCTTTAAGTTAAGAGGACAAGGAATGAACTCAGTCAGACATAATGGAAGAGGAAACATGTATGTAACCGTTAAAGTTGTAGTTCCTAAGAAATTATCCTCAAAACAGAAAAAGATACTCAAGGAATTCGCTGAAATCAGCGGAGACGAAATTAAACATGTTGAAAAAGGACTCTTTGACAGGGTCAAAGATGCAATGAAGTAGATTAGTTTTTTACTAATTTACTCC
>OMSA01000110.1 GCA_900313645.1 uncultured Methanobrevibacter sp. | reverse complement strand
TTAAATTCCAGAAGTAAAACAATAAAACTCGGCAAATGGTGGGTAATAATTGTAAAATACATCCTTCCGATTTTCATCTTAATCGTTTGGATTGGTGGAATGATGGATGTTATAAAATCAAGTACTTTTGAACAGTTGGTCTTCACAGTCATCTCAGCGGCGGTATTGTTGATAGGAACTTTAGTATTGACTATTCTTCCTGCTAAAAATCCGGATTGGGAGAACTATGAAGAAAGGATTTAGGTAAAATATTTACTTAAATCATTATTTTCTTTTTTTTCTAGGGTAATGGTTAAAACATCATTAGAATCCTCATAAACTCTTTCATAATTGCTTTTATGAGAGTTCTCACTACTTATGTCTTCTGAATAGTAGATTCCAATAATTAAACCTAATATTGAAAGCAAAAATATAAGCAGTATTACGGTGTTTTTCATATTCATATTTAATAATATTAATTTGATATAGTATATATAATTAATAGAAAAGTATTTTAATAGCTATGTGTAAATAACTATTGAAAAGATTATGAGGTGAAAATATGAAAAGCTTTATTTTAATAGTTATAAGCATTATTGCCGTCATAATTATCGTCGGCGGCGTTACAGCACTTCATATAATGAATGAAGCAGGAATAGGAGTTGATGATTTGGATTCTAATTCAATAAATAATTTAATAAATAAAGTAAGTAATGTTGCATCTTCAGATAATTCAAATTCCGGTGATTCTTCCTCGGATAAATCATTAATGGGTGATTTAGGAGATATTGTAAATGAAGAGATAAAATACAATTATCAAAACGGCGGAGGATATTATCGTGAGGTCACATACAAGGATGGTGGATTCAGGCAATATGACACTGATTCCGGCAAGCTGATTGGTTCATCCTATGAATCTGACCAAAGTAAACTTCCACGTATGGAATGATTGCATGATATTAACGGATTTGCTGAATCATTTTGAGATTAATGCAGATTTACCGGATTATCTTTTAAATCATGTATTCAATGAAGTATTTCTGGATGGTAAACTGGAAATAGAAAACAATAATTACAAAATAGTAGTTAAAACAAGGCAGAATGTTATCCATCACATGATTATAAAACCAAATGACGATTTTCCGCTTGTTATAATGTCCGAACTTCCTAGCGGTCTTTTAAACGGGATGAAATTTCCGAAAAATGAAAGTGCAGGAATTCCGATAAACAATTTTTAACTACTACCTTTAACTATTTTTATATAATATTAAATTCTAAAATTATATTATAATAATTTAATAATTTTGTTGATATCATGGACAAAAAAGAGTTAATTAATAGCGGTAAAGTAAAAAGTGTATTCACTACTGATGATGACAATTTGGTCATTATTGAGTTTAGAGATGACATGACTGCGGGCGATGGTGAACGCAAAGAGGTAATGAACGATAAAGGAGCATACAATGCTGTCATATCTTCCAAAATATTTCAGGTTTTGGAGAAAAACGGTGTTGAAACCCAATTCGTTGACTTGCCTGAACCTAACGTCATGATTGCAAAGAAACTTGAAATGATTCCAATCGAAGTAATTGTTAGAAACATTGCTACAGGCAGTCTGGTTCGTAAATATCCAATTGCAAACGGAACCAGATTAGAACCGCCTATTGTACAAATGGATTTTAAGGCTGATGAATATCACGATCCAATGTTAAACGATTCAATTATCAAGGCATTGGGAATAGCCACCCAGGAAGAAATCGACATCTTAACTGAAAAGGCATTGAAAATCAATGAAATCTTAACCAAATTCTTCGCTGATGCGGGAATTATTCTAGTTGATTACAAAGTCGAATTCGGTAAGGATAAAGACGGAAATATTATTTTGGGTGATGAGATATCTCCTGATAGTTGCAGATTGTGGGATAGTGAAACATTAGATATGTTAGATAAAGAACTGTTCAGAAAAGGAAAAGATAATGAAGTAATGGAAGCTTACGTTGAAGTTTATAATAGAATTATTCCTGATGACGAAAAGGTGATTTAGATGTTATTCGATATTGAAGTTAAAATTTCCCTTAAAAGCGGTATGTTAAACCCTGAAGCAACAACAATTGAAAGGTCTCTTGAACTGCTCGGTTATGATGTTGAAAACATGAAAACTGTTGAAATCCTCAAATTCCAAATGGAAGGTGAAGACAAAGAGGCTATAAGGGAAAATGTTGTTGATATGTGTGAAAGATTACTTTGTAATCCTGTTATTCATGATTATGAAATTAATGTTATCCCACAAGACATGGCTTAAGTTGGTGTAAAAATGAAAATTGGAGTAATTAGATTTCCAGGAACAAACTGTGACCGTGATGTTGCAAAGGCCATTGAACTGGCTGGCATGACTCCGGAGTATATCTGGTGGAGTGAGGAAAAACTCACAGATTTTGACGGTATTGTTATTCCTGGTGGATTTTCATATGGGGATTACCTAAGAGCGGGTGCGATGGCTTCCATTACACCTGTAATTGATGGGATAAAAGAACTTGTTAAAGAAGAAAAGCCTGTTTTGGGTATTTGTAATGGGGCACAGATTCTAGGAGAAATAGGCCTTGTTCCAGGGATATTTATTACAAACGAATATCCTAAATTCAACTGTGAATGGGTTGATTTAAAAGTTGCCACTTCAAGAACTCCATTTACAAAGGCATTCAAAACAAATCAAACAATTTCACTTCCGATAGCTCATGCAGAAGGAAGATTTTATACAGAAAATATGGATTTGTTAAAAGACCAAGACCAAATCGTGTTGCAATTTGAAGGAAAAAATCCTAACGGTTCTATGGAAGCTATTACCAGCGTTTGTGATGAGTCAGGTCTTGTTTGTGCAATGATGCCTCACCCTGAAAGGGCATGTGAGAAATTATTCGGTTCCGATGACGGATTAAACTTTTTTAAAGGATTTTTATAGTGATTTAGATGGTAGTTTATTTAATTGGTGCAGGACCTGGAGATGCTGATTTAATAACTCTTAAAGCTGTTAAAGCATTGAATAAAGCGGACGTTGTTTTGTATGATTATCTGGCTAATGAAGAAATATTGGCTCACGCTCCTGAAACTGCGCAAAGGATTTATGTAGGTAAAAAAGCAGGAGAACATTACAAAACTCAGGATGAAATTAATGAGTTGATTATCGAGCAGGCTCAAAACCATGAAAATGTAGTCAGACTCAAAGGGGGCGATCCTTTTGTCTTTGGCCGTGGTGGAGAAGAAATTTTGGCTTTAATGGAACATGATATCAAATTTGAAGTAATTCCAGGTGTTACTTCAGCTATTGGAGCACCAACCTCTCTAGGACTACCAGTTACCCACAGGGCAGTTGCAACCTCACTTACAATTGTGACCGGTCATGAAGACCCAACAAAACCTGAAAGTCAGGTTCATTGGGACTATACCGCAGATACCCTGATAATATTGATGGGTATAGGAAACATTAAGGAGAATACTGCTGAAATTATGAAATATCGTTCTGCTGAAACACCTGTGTGTGCAGTTGAAAGTGGAACATTGCCTAATGAACACCTTGTTTTTGGAACATTAGGCGATATTGCTGATAAGAAAATCAATACTCCAGCTATTTTAATAATTGGAGATGTTGTAAATATGTATAAGGATATTTACGATTATCAAAGGTGATTAGATGTGTGGAATTGTCGGATGTATATTAAAAGAAGATAGTGAAGTAGCGCCAATTCTTTTTGACTGTATTTCCAAATTGGAATACAGAGGATACGATTCAATCGGTTTGGCTACTTTTTCTAATGATAAGATTTTTATTAAAAAAGATAAAGGGAAAATTCAGGAAGTTGATGATAAATTAAATCTCACCGATATGCCTGGAAACTTTGGTATTGCACATGTTCGATGGGCTACACATGGTGACCCTTCTAAATTAAATTCACACCCTCATGTAGATGAGGACAATACTGTAGCCGTTGTTCATAACGGTATTATTGAAAATTACTTGGAGATTAAAGAAAAATTGATTCTTGAAGGTCATGTCTTCAAATCTGACACTGACACTGAAGTTATTCCGCACTTGATTCAGAAGTTCATGGCGGAAAAATTCGATTTGGAACATGCCGTTAGAAAAACAATTGACGTAATCGAAGGAGCATACGCAATAGCTGCAATAAGTGTCAATGAACCTGATAAGATTGTTGCCACACGTAAGGACTC
>OMSA01000101.1 GCA_900313645.1 uncultured Methanobrevibacter sp. | reverse complement strand
GTGAAAAATACGATTTAAAATATATTATAGAAACAACAAGAATAGCTAAAGAGCGCCCATGGCAAACCACACTGTCTGAGAGAATCTATTTAAACGACAAAATCGATTTTTATGATGACGACAGCGCAGTTGTCTTTGTCCATCTCAACAAGCCCGACGCCAAAGCGGTTCTGGTATCCGTTCCAAAAGATTTCAATGAGGATTTTTTAAAATACCCCTACTTTAAGACAAACGAGTGCAAATTCATATTGAAAGCCTGGTATGATTAATCGCCAAACACTAAATCATGACACCCAACAGAAGCAGTGAAACAGAAATGAGTATTAAACTTGAAATTGAATCGGTAATGCTTGTTGAAATCGGAATCACAATATTGTCAGGGTCTAAATTCCTGTTATATGATGTTATGGATACATAATAGACCACTATCACCATTATTGTGACCAGGATAAGTCCCGCAAGTGTTGAAATTTCGATTATCTTGTCGAATCCCACGCCGACAACACCTAATGCATAGGAGGAGCCTTCAGCCAAAAGCCCGATTAACGGAAAGACTACAATAGCTAAAATAAAGCAGATTGCAAAGTTATGGACTGCTTCTCCTTTAGGCTTTTTGAACGGCTCCACTAAACCTGAGTGGAGACCTGAAGATAGTCTTGCACCTAAAATACTGATGAGACTTCCGCTTTCTCCTGAAAAGAGTGGCAGGAGTGTAAGCAAACTCGGATTTGTAAGCAGTGTTTCAACAGCTGAGTTTAATATTCCTCCGGCAGCTCCGCCTAAAAAGGAACACAAAAGCAATACCGGTGTTGACTGTTTTAAAATTGTATGGGTCTCATCGGACAGTCTGTAGCAGTAAATGAAACTTACAATTACAGCTATAAGGATTGCAACCAACACCGCTGACTTGAAAATGAAATTAAAGTTAAGCGCAGTGAGTATGAACACTGACAGAATAATAGCTGGAAGTGTAAACAAATCTCCAAAGGCAGCTATAATAGGGCTTGTGATATTGTCAGGATCCCAACCGTGCTCAAAACTCTTAAATGAAACAAGCATTGTAATCGGAAGCATTATCATATTTGAAATTACACCGGCGATAACGCTGATTAAAATGAAATCCATCAGACTTATTGAAGGCTGGTTAAATAAGATACACAGAATTTTAGCCACTATACCTAAAAAGAGAGACAGCACAAGTGTCAAAACAAATGATGAGAATATGTTGTAATTTAGCTGTTCTGAAAACTCGAATTTAGGTGACAATATACCGATGTGCAAGTTTGTTGACAGCCTTGAAGCAAATGAGCCGAATATGTTTCCCCTCATTCCGATAGCTCCAGGAATGATTACCAAAAGTCCCGGAAATGTTTCAAGGAAAAATGTCATCTTACCTAAAATAAGACCGGCTATCAAATCTCCGATAGCGCAAATAAAAAGAGCGATGAAGCTTTCTTTTATAATACTTTTATGCTCATCAAAAAATTCAGAAAAATTTGATGAAATTACAGATAGTGGACTGCGAATCTTCTTCTGTTGTTCTTTCACAAATATCACTACCCATAATCATTTTTAATCAACTCTCTAATCTTCTTCTAATTCTTCTGGAATGTCTTCCAGTGAACAGGTTCCGGCCGCAAGTTTTTCAAGCAGGTCTGCACCTTCATCTGTTCCTTTTAAAATCAAGGTATCATCAGCCAATAATGTGGTATGTTTGTCAGGACCGTAAATCCATGACACTCCTCTTCTTATTGCGATTACTCTCATTCCTGTACGGTTAACTAAAAGCAAATCGCCTAAAGTATTATTGGCCAAATCTGAATTTTCATCGACTGTTACTCTAACGATGCTTTTATCAGATTCTTCCATTACCATTTTAAATACTGGATGTGGTTTAAATCCAGTTATCACTAAATCAGCTAAATCCTTTGCTGCGTTTGCAATACTTTCAGCAGCTTCTGCAATTTCAAGTAATGCGGTCAATTTTTCAGCGTCCTCATATGATCTAGCTGCAACCAACGATTCTTTTTTAATTTCATAATTCATGGAATTAACTTCATTTTCCAATGCTATAACTTCTTCAGCTGCTGCCTTACTGTTGAACAGAATAGCTGAATAAGCCAAGTCCACCATTAATTCCGACATGTTCTTCATTTCTATTAAAAGATTCTTAATCGACAATTCAAATTCCCCTAAAGATCATTTGGATTAGTTTTTAATAAGCATGCTCTTCTAAGCTTTAATAAGGTTTTCTTTTTGGTTTTCAAATCTTCAACGTCCTCAAGAATGTCTTCCAAAGGCGGTCTTAAACATTCGACTGCATCTTTTGAATGTAACCATAGGCATTCCTTGCAGTTCCAAACGTTTTTGCCTTTAATCCATTCCCCTCCGGTTGAAGAATCACCACACGGATAAAACGGACAATAACAGAAATCACAGTATTGGCCTTCATAATGGCACGGATAAAATTCACATTCCCTGTTAGGTCCATGTACCACTTCGCCATTTAAAAATTTTTCATAATGATTTTGAGATAACGGATGGACTTTGGACCTGATAACGTATCCTCTTGGAGTTATCAGCTTATCATCCTGAACATAGGTCAAGTCATTTCCGACAATTAAGGTGCATGACATGTTGACTATGTCTTCTGTGAGGTCCCTGAGGGCGACAATTGTAGGTTTCGGAGGTTCATAGGTACTGTCAATAATACCAATTAAAGCGTCCTCACCTTTTATTTCCAAAACACATTGTTTGAATCTTCTGAAAGGTTCTTTACGTGTCTTGCTTATAGGATTATATATTGCAACGATTAGGTTGGCTTCAAGCGCATATCTCAATTTCTTCTCTATTTCAGAAAGAGGAGTCAGGATATTGCTTAAGCTGATTGCTGCAAAATCGTGCAACGGAGCTCCCAAATAACTTCCAGGATAAACCTTTATTTCAACACCATCATATTTGCTTACAATCTGATACAGTACATTTGCCATTCCAAAGACGCCCGGATCTCCGGAACTGATTAATGAAACGGTTTGACCTTCTAAACTCCTTTGAATCGCAAATTCTGCTCTGGCTATTTCATCGCCCATTCCTTTTTTGACAATTTCCTTATCGGCTATTAAATCCTCAATCTGTTCGATGTATTTCTTATATCCTATAACAACATCAGACTCTTCAATAGCTTTAATAGCTCCCAAAGTCATGTTCTCTCTATTCTGACCAATTCCGATTACATTAATCATGTTATCACTAATACAATTTTAAAACTGAGGTTATCGCTATTGTATTTTCATCAACCCTTAGACCGCTTTCCTTATAGCTCGCATGAGCGGTGGCTATTACCTTGTATGAAGGGTCCTGGCTGATAATAATTTGCCCTGAAGTTGAATTAGGGGAAGCATAACCTAAAGCTTCAATGTTCACTGTTAAATTCTCATTATCCAAATCGTCGTATGTGGTTATATTCATTGAATCTATACCTACACCATCGACCTTGGACAGCTCCTCCATTTTCAGACCCACGTCCTTTTTGTTGGTTATTTTAAGTGGGGTAGGATCTTTGATTAGAACCTCATTAACGTTTTCCGGACTGAATATGCCTTTAACCTTTGAGATTTGCATATCAATTAATCCAGGAACGTCTGGAGCTTCCGCTGTAACGATTGTATATGAACTGATAAGTCCTATTTCAAAAAATATAACAAATAATACGATAATTAAAATAATTCTAACTATTTTATTCGCCATTTTATCACAATCATTTAATTTTTAAATAATCAAGACTATTATAATATGTTAGATTATATGATTTATATATAATAAATATAACTCAAACAAAGATGGCAATCTCAACATTGGCATTTAAAATTCTCAAAGTTTATTAACATAAAAAAATAAAATTTTTATCAATATGTCAACTAATAAAATTCTATTGAAATTTGCAAAAAAAGGAATTAACCTATCACCTGAAGCTTATGAGAAAGTCATTAGTGCAGAAAATCCGCTAAATTTTGCATCTTCTCTAATAGTAAAGTTAAAAGGCGATAAGTTTTCATCAAAGGATTTGGTTTGTGTAAGCGGCAAAACCATTGATGAAATAACCGGCATTGAATCAACTTCAAAAAGCGAAAATCCCAAAAAAGCAATAAAAAAAACAGAAGCTGAAGCTGGCGTTAAACCGGAAATAAAAAAGGAACCAAAAAAAGTTGATAAAACACCACAACCACCAAAAGAAGAAAAAAAAGACACTGATGATGCTGAAAAATTTGTAAACAAGGAAATTTTAGAGGCAACAGAAACCATCAAGGACACCAAAGTCAAATTCAAAAGAAATGAGCAGAAAACCAATGTGCAGTATGATTTTAAAATCATTCAGGATACAAGTAAAAAGTCATACACCAGCGGAGAGATTGAAAACCTGATTTCCTACTTTAAAAGCAGATATGAAAAGCTGTCCAACATCCTGTCCAGAAGACCGGAACTTAGAAACTATACTAAAATAGCCGATATCGACGATTCACAGGACACATTAAGTCTGATTTTAATGGTCAAAGAAATAAGATCAAGTAAAAACGGCCATAAAATTGTCGAATTTGAGGATGATACAGGCAACATTTCCGTTCTCTTTTCCAATAAAAACGATGAACTGTTTGCCGAAGCCGAAAAGCTAGTAAGGGATGAGGTAATTGGAGTTATTGCACACAAAAGTGACGATTCCAACTTCGCTTTCGGTGAGCAGATTATAAATCCAGGCGTTCTTCCTGTGGATGAAAAGGAAATGGACTTCGGTATAGTATTTCTCTCAGACGTTCACATCGGAAGCCTGACATTTCTTGAAGACGCATTCCAAAGATTCATTGACTGGATCAACTGTGAATACGGTGATGAGGAGCAGAGAAGGGTTGCAGAAGACATCAAATATCTTATTATAGGCGGGGATATCGTGGACGGTATCGGCGTTTATCCAAATCAGGAAAAGGAACTCGCCATAAAAGACATTACAGAACAGTACAACGAGGCCGCCAGATTTTTAGGAAACATCAGAAGCGACATCAAGATTATCATCGCTCCTGGAAACCACGACGCGTCCAGGGTTGCAGAGCCTCAGCCTGCCGTTCCTGAAGAATATGCAAAGGCATTATATGAGCTTGACAATGTTGAATTCATCTCAAATCCGGGTATCGTCTCACTTGACGGAATAAACGTGCTCATTTATCACGGACGTAGCTTTGACGATCTGGTGATGGCTGTAAAACAATTCAGCCATGAAAGAAATGACCTTTTGATGGAGGAATTGCTTCAAAAAAGACACTTGGCTCCGATTTACGGTGAAAGGACTCCTCTTGCATCAGAACTTGAAGACTATCTTGTAATCGATGAGGTGCCTGACGTTTTCCATACAGGACACGTTCACATCAACACATACAGAAAGTTCAAAGGAATCCATCTAATCAATTCAGGTACTTTCCAGACTCAGACAGAGTTTCAGAAAATTTACAATATTGAACCGACTCCGGCGGAAGTTCCTATACTTCACAAGGGAAAATATAAGCATTATAAATTCATTTAAGAGGTTTTTTAATGAAAAAAAATATTCAACAGATTATTAACGTTTCTAATGAAATTTACAACAAAGGTTTGGTTTCCGGCAAATCCGGTAACGTCAGCGCACGTTTTGGAAACGTGATCGCCATCACACCAACCTTGAAATCATTATCCGACTTAAAACAAAAGGATATCGTTCTTGTCGATTTGAAAGGCAATGTTTTAACCGAAGGAAAACCTTCCTCAGAAGTCAACATGCATCTTGAAATCTACAAAAAGAGAAGTGACGTGAATGCCATCGTGCACACCCATTCACCTTATGCAACAGGATTTGCTTTTTCAGATAAAAAACTCAAAAGACTTGAGGGATTCGGAAAAATAAAAGAACCTTACCTTCCTTTTATAGAATACGAAAAGCCTGGCACTGACGAGCTTGCAAAAAGCGCAAGTGAAGGTCTAGGTGAAAGCGATGTCTTGATTTTAAAAAATCATGGTGTTATTTGCGTTAATGAAAACTTAAAAGAAGCGATGCTGCTTGCAGTGTTTGTTGAAGAAACTGCAAAAACTCAATTTATCAGTTATATGTTAAATTCAGCTGAAGATATTGATTAATCTTCATCTGAAATTACTTTGTTTCTGTTGGCCATTCCTTCTTCAATCATTTTAATGATTAATCCGGATAATGATGTATCTTCATCAATTGCCATTTTCTTTAATTCTTTTTTTAATTCCTTAGGTAAGTTTATTGTTGTTTTGCTTATATCTGACATGTATATTAATTCAATTTAATTCATTATAAATTTTTCGACAGATTCACTAATCACCACAAAATATTTAAAGAAATGACTGACATATATAACATTATAATATTTTCTTATTTTAATTAGTTTATTTTGGAGGGAGTAATGATGAGCAATCAAGCAATAGAAGAAGTATGTGAAATCCTTAATTACATTTCAGACAATAATACTGTTCCTCGTAACATCAGGGAAGCAGCAAGTCAATCTTGTGATTTATTGAATGATGATGAACAAGATCAATCAGTAAGAATAAGTACCGTTCTTGGAAAATTAGACGAAATCAGTAACGATCCTAATATTCCAGTTCACGCAAGAACTTTAATTTGGGAAGTTCTTTCTAAATTAGAAGCTATCTAAATAGCTTTCTTATTTTACACTTTTTTTAAAAATTTATTTTCAACATGAAACGGCTATCGCTATTGTAACGCCGTCATATGAAGTCTTTTTATATATCAGTTTTGAATCAAAACCTGCCATTATCAGCGCTGAAGGCTCACAAACGCCATTGATTCCGAACTTTGATTTTACAAATTCTGATTTTGCAACGTCTTTGGATTCAAACAGTTTAAGTTTTTCCAAATCAACAAAGCTGACAGGTATTTCAAGCTCACGAGACAACTTTAAAATTCCCTGCTCGTCCTTTTTTATTTCAGCAGATGAAAGCATGTTAACTCTTGAAATCGGCAGATTCAAATCACTCATTGACTTTTTTAATCCTTTATATATTTCACCGCATTCCTTGCCGCGCCTGCAGCCGATGCCTGCAACGATTTTTCTTTCGGTCAATGTCATTTCATGCTCATCCAGACTGACTAGAATTTTATTTTCATCGATTTTTGAAGAATAATATATTGAAACATCAATTTTATGAGTTTTTTCGTTTAAATAATCAAAAAGATATCCGAAATCCTTGTTCGGATTGACTGTAAATGATATTTCACGGCCTTCAAGAATGGCCTTGTTGAAATACAGTATCTCCTTTGGCCTGTCAATTGACAAATACA